>NZ_BAAAIZ010000010.1:0-4263 GCF_039526425.1 Streptomyces thermospinosisporus | reverse complement strand
GCTGGCGCAGCTCCTCTGCCGCCTCGTCGTCGTGCTCCCCCGCCACCACCGGGGTCTCCTGCCCGTCGACGTGGTGGGAAGGCTGCTCAAATCGCCCTGTCTCGAACAGAGTTGCCCTTTCCCCCATAACGTCCATCGTCGCACCACCTGCAACCTGGGTACACCTGGTATACCGCAGCCAGTGAGGTCACTTCAGCGTTTTGTCGACATGCCCACAGAGAGACAAGTCAAACACAGATCGCTCAACTCCCGTCGGCGGCGCGGCCGTAGCGGGGCGGGGCACATGCGTTCGCCCATGCCAAAGGCCCGGACTCCTCGTGGAATCCGGGCCTTTGGTGCCGCCGTATCGCGACGTCAGTAGCGGGGACAGGATTTGAACCTGCGACCTCTGGGTTATGAGCCCAGCGAGCTACCGAGCTGCTCCACCCCGCGCCGTTGTGTTCACCACCGTATCACGGCGCGGGGCGGCACTGACCAGCCGTTTTTCTAGCCGCTCGCGGTGGGCTTGGGACTGGGGCTGCTCTGCGAGCCGCCCGAGCCGCCGCCACCGCCCTGGGCGGACTGCGCCTCCTCGGCCTTGCGCAGGGCCTCCTCCAGGTCCTTCTGCGCCCGGCCGTAGGCCTCCCAGTCGTTCTTCTTCAGGGCTTCCTGGCCGGCCTCGAAGGCTTCCTGCGCGTCCTGCAGCGCCTCGCGGACGGTGGGGTTGTCCGTGCCCGGCGGTGGCGTGGTGCCCTCCTCGCCGGAGCCCTCGTCCTCGCCGGGCGGCGGCTCGACGGGCGAGCCCTGACCGCCGAAGACCTTGTCCAGGGCCTGGTCGAGGGTGTCCTCGAAGGCCGTCTGGCCGCCGTAGGTCACCAGCACCTTGCGCAGCAGCGGGTACTTCAGTCCGCCACCGCGGACGTAGACCGGCTCCACGTAGAGCAGCCCTCCGTCCAGCGGCACGGCCAGCAGGTTGCCGTACTCGACCTCCGAGTCGCCGCCGCGGAGCAGACGGATCGTCTCGGCGATGTCCTGCTGCGAGTTGAACTGGCTCTGCACCTGCTTGGGTCCGGAGACCGTGGTGCTGGTCGGCAGTTTCAGGATTCTGATCTTGCCGTAGTCGGAGGTGCCCGGATCGGCGTTGACCGCCATGAAGGCGCTCAGGTTGTCACGGCCGTTCGGGGTGAACGTCGTGGTGAGCGAGAAGACCTGCTCCTTCTGGTCGGGCATCTTCATGCTCAGGTAGTACGGCGGCACCGCGTCGCCCGTCTTGTTGGTCGGGTCGTCCGGCACCTGCCACACCTCGCTGCCGGAGAGGAACGTGGTGGCGTCCTTCACGTGGTAGCGGGTGAGCAGTTCGCGCTGCACCTTGAACAGGTCCTGCGGGTAGCGCAGATGCGCCATCAGCTCGCCGGAGATCTCGCTCCGCGGCTCCACCGTGTCCGGGAAGGCCTTCATCCAGGTCTTCAGGACGGGGTCCTCGGTGTCCCACTGGTAGAGCTTGACCTCACCGGTGTAGGCGTCGACGGTCGCCTTGACCGAGTTGCGGATGTAGTTGACCTGGTTCTGCTGGGCCACCACCGCACGCTGGTCGTTGGTGGCGGTCAGCGAGTCGGCCGTGGTGTCGCCGAGGGTCGTCCGCGAGGAGTACGGGTAGCCGTTGGTGGTCGTGTAGGCGTCGACGATCCACTGGATCCGCCCGTTCACGACCGCCGGGTAGGCGTCGCCGTCGATGGTCAGCCACGGGGCGATGGCCTCGACCCGCTCCTTGGGCGTGCGGTTGTACAGGATCCGCGAACCCTCGCCGATCGCGCCCGAGTACAGGATCTGCGGCTCGCTGAAGGCGACGGCGTAGGCGGCGCGGTTCAGCGGGTTGGAGAGGTTGACGCCGCTGTCCGCCTGGTAGCTGTACGTCTTCTCGCCGCTGTCGTCGGAGTAGTCGATCTCCTTCTGGGGACCGCCGACGATCGAGTACGTCGTCGTCCGCTCGCCGTAGTAGATGCGCTGCTCGTACTTGCCGAGGTCGCCCTTGGACGGCAGGTCGGACTCGGTGAACTCCGGACGCCCGCCGGAGTCGGCGCTGGTGCCCTCGGCGGCGACGACTCCGTAGCCGTGCGTGTAGCGGAAGTGGTCGTTGATCCAGTTCCGCTTGGGGATGCCGTTGTAGTTCAGCTCGCGCAGACCGATGACCGTGTCCTGGTCCTTGCCGTCCTTGCTGTACCGGTCGACGTCCAGGTTGGTCGGGAACGCGTAGTAGTTCCTGATCTGCTGGAGCTGCTGGAAGGTCGGCGAGACGATGTTCGGGTCCATGATGCGGATGCTCGCCGCACCGGGGACGTCGTCCCGCAACTGGGACTTGTCCTCGGCCTGGCTGACGCCCGGGTAGTCCCTGACCTGTGTTCCGTCGATGCCGTAGGCCTCACGCGTGGCCTTGAGGTTCTTCTCGACGTACGGCGCTTCCTTGGCCTGCTCGTTCGGCTGGACCTGGAACTTCTGCACGATCGCCGGGTACAGGCCGCCGATCAGGATGGCGGAGAGCACCATCAGGCCGAAGCCGATCACCGGCAGCTGCCAGGTGCGCCGCCACAGGGTGGCGAAGAACAGCAGCGCGCAGATCACGGCGATGCAGAACAGGATCGTCTTGGCCGGCAGATAGGCGTTGGCGTCGACGTACCGCAGACCGGTCCAGTTGTCGGTCGCCTTGAAGTCGCTGGACTTGACCGCGAGGCCGTACCGGTCGAGCCAGTAGGCGACGGCCTTCAGCGCGACGAAGATGCCGATGAGCACCGACAGATGGCCGGTGGCCGCGGCGGTGGCGCGGGCGCCCGGGCTGGTGATGCGCAGGCCGCCGTACAGGTAGTGGGTGAGCGCGGCGGCGATCACCGACAGGATGACGGCGGCGAATCCGAAGCCGAGCAGGAAGCGGTACCAGGGCAGGTCGAAGGCGTAGAAGGAGACGTCCAGCTTGAACTGGGGGTCCTTCTCGTTGAAGGGCACGCCGTTGACCCACATCAGCCAGGTGCGCCACTGGCTGGAGGCCGAGGCGCCCGCGATCAGACCGACCAGCGCGGTGATGCCGAGCAGCAGCCACTTCTTGTACGGGGCGATGCTCATGCGGTACCGGTCGAGGTTCTGCTGCTCCATCGACATGGCGCTCAGCGGCGGCCGCAGCCGGTGGGCCAGCCAGATGTTGAAGCCGACGGAGAGGGCCATCAGCAGGCCGAAGACGAAGAAGAGGCCGACCTTGGTCCACAGGGTCGTCGTGAACACCGACGAGTAGTGAACCGAGCGATACCACAGCCAGTCGGTCCAGAACCCCGCGAACATGGTGAAGACCATGCCGAGGACGGCCAGGACGCCCAGTGTCATGAGCAGGGTCCGGACCCGCCGGGACGGGCGGCCCACTCTGATCCGTGGCCCCGTCGGGCCTCCGCCGCGGTCCGGCATCTGGAAAGCCAAGGTAGGCACCTCGAAGTTCGCTGTTGATTCGTCAGGCCCGCGTGTTCGTGGACCGTGAGCGGCCCCACGTGATCGTGGGCCCACACCTATGCAACTTACTCACCCTTTACTCGGTTCCCGATTCCGGCCAGGAACGAGAGAGGATTGTGACCATGTCCAACACACCCATGGCGGCCAGCCCGCTCACCAGGGCCGTGCTCGAGATCGACGAGTACGTCTCCGGCCTCGGCTGGGACCGTCCCGCACGTCTTTTCGCTCTTGTCGACACCGCCCGGCTGCGCGCCGAGCAGCCCTCGCTCGCCGACCGGCTCGGTCTGGGCGGGGCGCAGGAGGCGGACGCCCTCACCCCGATCGAGCAGGACGAAATTCCAACGGACAAGCCGCTCGACGAGTTCCTGGGCACCATCGCCTGGCCGGAGGCGGTGACCGGCTGCGCCCTGACCGTGGAGCGTCTGATGCTGCCGCCGTCCGCGGAGGCGGAGGTGCCGGACGATCTCGACGAGGCCGCGCTGGACAAGTGGGTGTCCGAGCACCCCGAGCGTCAGGAGGTCCGGATGACGGTCGCGGTGCTGCGCGACGGCAGCCGGGAGTCGGCGCTGCGGCTGCGGGAGAAGGACTCCCCCACCGAGGTCCTCACCGGCTCCGATCTGGTCCCGGGGCTGGCGGACGCACTGGCGGCGACCTTCGAGGAGTAGCCGCCCTCGCCGGGATCAGTCCCCGCTGCCGGCGGGGTCGGGCCGCCGCGCCCGGCGGGGGCAGGTCGCTCGCCCGGCCCGACGGGATTCAGGCCGGCCCGCCCGGCAGCGGCAGATCGCCCGCCCGGCC
>NZ_BAAAIZ010000009.1:179816-195396 GCF_039526425.1 Streptomyces thermospinosisporus | reverse complement strand
GGCGAGATCACTGCCGCCCTCGAACGGCTCACGCTCCTGCCCACCCCAGACTGACCAGCAGCTTTCCACCGTCCCGACGACTACATCACCCGCCCCGGGCAGTGGAACCCGGCGCCCACCCGATGCGACAACCGGGCCGCCGGACTGCCCACCAGCAGCTCCGGAAAGCAAAAGGGCCCACCGACTCCATCGGCGGACCCTCACGAAAGATCGAGGTTAATGAATCGAGCCATGCGATGAGAATCAGCCAATATTACGCGCCGGAGACAAGCGAGATTTACAACCAGGCAATCCACCCGCGCCAATAGCAACAGGTCAAACCGGGCGCAATATTTACTCCACTTTCGATAGAATGTCCAGCTTTGCTCCCTCCCTGTACAGGCGCGTCGAGCGAAAGTAAAGATCTTGCTCCATGAGTCGACGCAACATAACCTTCACGTGTCAGTTCAGTTACTGCGTAAGGAGTTTGGAATGCCCTCTCCGATCGAAGAGACTGCCAAGACCGGCGTGAGCACGAACGACATCGACACGGAGAAGCTCGCTGCCCCGATCTTCGAGATCGAGGTTTCCGAGGTCGAGCCGGCGCAGACCATGCTGAAGCAGGGCTGCATCCGCTAAATAAGCGGCAGCGGCGGGTCGGTGCCGCAGTTGCGGCACCGACCCGCCTTTCTTCATCCGTGCTCCAGTGCATCACCAGCGAATGGAACCACAGAAATGCCGTCTCTGACCCCAACAGTGAGGCCAGCGGAGGTCGGTGATGCGCGCAACGTTGCCCAAATCCAGGTGACAACCTGGCGTGAGGCTTATGCGCACATCCTGTCCGCGAATGAGCTAGAGGCACTGGACGTCGACAAGTCTGCGGATTTCTGGCGCGGACAAATGTCATCTTCACCTAGCACCGGGACACAACTCCTCGTCGCCGAATTGAACGATGGGATCGTCGGCTTCTCATCCTTTGGGCCGGTGCGTGATGGGGACTTGAAGGGCGGTTCCATCATGGAACTCTACGCCCTCTACGTGTACCCCACGCTCTGGGCCGCAGGGGTGGGTCAGGCCCTGATGTCGGCGACGCAGCGCCGTTGGGCCGAGCAGAGAATCAACGAGGCAACGCTCTGGGTCTTCGAGCGGAACGGGCGTGCGCGAAGGTTCTATGAGAAGTCCGGGTGGCGCCTCGATCCCCGAGTGGGTCCTATCGGGGAGAACCCTGCCGAACTTGAAGTGCGCTACCGGCTTAACCAAGAGTAAACCGGAATATCACTTGACTGGAGCAGCTCTCAATATTTGCGCTGCACCGGGGCTGTTACTGGAGTCGACTCAGGAGGCATACCTTGCTTATTGACCAGCAGGCGCCAGGTAACTCAGTTCATGTCGCTCTCGGCGGTCAAGTATCCCGAGAACTCGCCGAGCGCCCCGAATGGCTGCGTTTGTGCGCCGATGTCCGAGAGAGTGCCCCGCACGAAAAGATCTTGGAGGATCTTTCCCACGCCCGATCCACCTTGCTTCATGCAGGGGTTTCTGAGGATCTACTTAATGGCATCGCAACAGGTTTGCGCCACGCGTCCTGGGACGATGCCGTGGAAGCTTTCGCCCGCTCACAAGGCCAGCAGGTAAACTTCTATCTTGGTCCGATGCGTGCTGCGGAGGCCGGCCCTTCGAAGACAGGGCTCTTCCTTCTGGAACGGCGCCCTAACTCCGCCGAGACGGTCTCCATGTTGGAGCAAGCAACCGAGCGGATCGGTAAGGCAATGTTCGGAGCCCCGTGCTCCTTCATGGGCCGACATGTGGAGTTCTACGACCTGACCGCGGCAGTCGGCCCCCTCGCAGATGCCAGAGCGAGTGCAATCGCACTCTTCACTCCGTTCTACTTCGGCGGATGGACAGACTCTGCTCGGCAGCAAGAGAATCGCAGGTCCTTGCTTCTGCATAACGTCGTCCGTTCCCGGTTCGAGCGTCTTACTCGGCCCCTGGTTGACGGCCTGCACATCGATTCCCGGCCCTCTGCCCTGTGTGACGCCTCGGACGAGGAACTCGAGGATGCCTTCACGCTCTGGCTCACACTCCACGAGATGATGCACGCTAGTGGCCCGATGCCGCTGTTCGCTGAGCCGGGCCACAAACTCGACCTCGGCATGGACTACGGGCCTATCGAAGAAATGCGCGTGGACATGAGTGCCTTCATCGCGCTGGGCATCCTGGAAGGCGAGCTGGGCGAGCGTGCCACGTTGGCGCAGGAACTCATAGTTGCCGAGCGCCTGCTGAGGTCGATACGGGTGGGCAACGCATTGGCCCCGGAGGCGAACGGCATCGGGAAGTCCCTAGATGGAGAGCACGGCTGCTTCTGGGGGGCAACGCTTCATGCAGCAGACGCACTCCGAGCCGTCGACGGTGAAATTTACCTGGCTTGGAAGGAAGCACACGCCGCGATTCGGGAAGTTCTAACCGAAATCTATTCCGGAGAAGCGGCGGCCCGTGTCGCCAACGACGCGCCTACCCTGCTCAAGAACAAGGCAGCTCAAATTCGCCAAAGGTTGTTCACAAAAAAGGGTGAGGACTACGCCCTACCAGCGGCATTGGATGACCACTACCACAGGCTCCATGCGCCCGATCGCATGTCTCTCACCTTCCCGGATTGCTGAAGAGTTCGACAACTGCCTCAGACAAGGAAGCGGTAAGTTGCAAGTTCGATGTGCGCTTGATCTCCAGATACGCAGCGTCGCGGGTGATGTCTATCTCAGAAGCCCCCGCGAGGCACGCTCGTTCGGCAGCGGAACGCTTCGTGACAGCAATCTGATGGCGTTCCTCAGCGAACTTGACCAGTGGACCCCCGTCGAAAAAGCAACGGAACGCATCGCTGCTTTGACAGGAACATCTGAAGCCGGCGCCCGATCGGAAATCGATCGACTGATATCGGCAACTATTCTGGTCAGCGACGAATCTGATGAGCAGGAAATCCTCTTCGATGGCAAGGAACTGTGGGACAGGTACGGCTGGGCCGATGCATTCGTCTATCACGCCTCCACAGACGCCATTCCACGCATTGACTACAGTCATCAGGACGGGCAACGCCAGGATGTTGCCTTGATGCGCGAGTACTCCTCCATTGAGGTGCCACCTGCCGTCTACATGCCGGCAGTCTCACAAGAGGTGACCAAGCTCCCGGATCCCGGGAGGGAGCTCAAGGTTTCGGTTTCGACTGCACTGGACGAGGCTTTGGAGTCTCACCGAACCGGTGCCGCACTGGATGTCGCGACGCTCTCCCGCATCTTGTGGTTCGGTTTTGGTCAGACGGGCACCAAGAAGTTGCCCGTAACTGGCGAACACATAACGAAGACTAGCCCTTCCGGGGGAAGCCGACACCCCACCGAGGCTTATGTCTTGGCCCTCAATGTGGCCGATCTCGCGAGTGGCGTCTACCACTATGGTGTAAAGAATCATGAACTCGAGCTCATCCGAGAGAACCTGGATGAAGATTGGGTGGCAGCAAGCATTGTCGGTGTGCCTCGGTGGCGTATCGCGGCGCCGGCGGCGGTCATCCTGCTGACAACAAGAGTTCATGCCAGCATGTACCGCTACCATGAGAGTAATTCCTATCGAGTTCTGCACTACGACGCAGGGCATGTGCTCGAAACCGCCTCTCTCGTTTCGCGAACTCTCGGACTGACAACATTTCGCGCGTTCTCGATGAACGAAGAGGCAGTCACCGCGATGCTTGGAAACGACAGACTCATGAACCCGGCAATGTCGTTCATGGCTATAGGGTGGGAGGACTGATCAGTATGACCCTGTACCGCCTCAACGACTTCATGCGTGTACGTCTGGGAAGCCCGGTCATCTGTGACCTTCTCCTGGAGAACAAGTCCGTCAGCGTATCGGACACACGTTTTCTCTCGCTCTTCGGGCGAATCCAAAGGAGCGTAACCGAGTCCGAACTGGTCAAGGCCTGCGCTGATGTGTTCGACTGCGACCCTGCGACGGCCGAGAAGACCGTGGCTAAGCTCATCTCTATGAGAATACTGCAAGATTCAGAATATGAGCACCCGCTGATGCCCGAAGTGCGGCAGTGGAAGAAGTACGGCTGGCTGGACGCGTTGGTTCTCCACTGCCGCTCCGAGGGGCAGAAATACAGCGACGTCATCGACTCAGCCGAATCACGCGATCCTGATGACCTCCTGCGGGAGCGTATCGCAAGGCACGGCCTTCCGCCGTTCTGGAAGCAGGTTCATACTGATCAGGTCGTCGTTCTTCCACAGCCGACCAACTACCCTGAGAGGGATTTGGGCGAGGTTCTGCTATCGAGGCGTACTCACATCCCCTGGTCCGGGCAGAAGATGGACGCCGGGCAGGTCAGTCGCATGCTGCTGGACGCCAACAGGCCACTGGTGGCCATGCGCCGCCGTGCCGAGAACGAGTACCAAACGCGTCCCTCCGCTCTGCTTGAGAACGCTTACGCAGACCTCGAAACTTACTTCGTTGCCTTCGATGTTGTCGGAATACCCGCTGGTCTCTACCACTACGATCCAGCCGGGCATCGACTCTCGCTGGTCCGGGCTGGGAATCTCCGCGAAGAAGTGCGCTCCGCGTTTACCGGGCAGGAACGGGCCAGCAGCGGTTCCTGCGCGCTTCTCCTGTCTGCAGTGTGGGAACGGCACATGCTGCGTTACGAGGGCGACCCACGGGCATATCGAACCTTGCTGACTTTGGTCGGTCAGTTCGCCCAGAGGTATCTTGTGGCGCTGACGGCATTCGGCTTCACGAGCTTCCCGACTCCGGCGCACCTGCCGACGCTCGCGGACAACCTCATCGGGACGAACCGGTTCGAGGAATCGAGCCTTTACCTAGTTTCGGCTGGATAGCAGGGCAGGCCATGGACGTCCCGACTGAGTACTACGTGCAGGCTGCTCTGAACTTCCATCAGCAGTCCACGTACGGCAGCTATCCAGAACCGACGCCGGCTGATCTACAGCGCGACGGCGGGGCTTTCGAACAAGACGCGGGAACCCAGGTCACGCTCGTGCCACCTCATCCCGGCAACGCTGAGCACCTGGACCGCATTCTGCGCGGACGCCGCTCAAGGCGGGTCCGAGCGTCGCGGCTCAAGCGGTACACGCTGACCGGTGCCCTGTGCAGCGCGATGGCACCGTCCGCTGACTCCGGCCTGCGCCCTTATCCCAGCGCCGGTGGATGCTACGCGGTGTCTGCCTACTGCTACGCCAGTGATGTGGAAGGGCTGGATCCCGGCGCCTACCGTTTCGCACCTGCCGAGGGAACGTTGGTCCCGCTAGAGGCCGTTCCCATGGATGAGTCCACCGTACGAGAGATTCCGGAACTCCTCCGTACGACTGTCCTGCGGGCGGACACGGTGCAGGCGGTCCTCATCTTGGTTGCTGACATGCACGGAATCGGATCTCGCTATGGAGAGCGAGGCTACCGGTACGCACTACTCGAAGCCGGTCACCTGTCTCAGAACCTGGCGTTGGCCTTCGAGGCCCGTGCCATCTCCCACTGCCCGCTTGGTGGCTTTTTCGATGATGTGGCTCGGCATGTGTTTGCCTTGCCGGATCAGCTTCACCTTCCGCTCTACGCAATGGCTCTGGCCTAATGAGCATCCGCGGTCTTCCCTCCCTCCTGGCTCCCTCAGCCGAGTGCCCCTCGTGCAAAGGACTGTGGGCAGCAGAAGCAGGCTCCTTCGCTGTCACGATCCCTGCCTTATCACATCCTTCCGTGGTGCATCCCGACTGCCTTGAGCATCCCCGCGGGGACGAGCTTCGGGTGTCCCTCACGTCTCCTCCCGAAGGCGTAAGCGTCCATGCTCCTTACGGTCCGCTCCTCGGGCAACAAGTGATCGAGGACCCGGACGCCGGATTGTGGTCCTCCGACGTCGTCCTCACTGTCCCAGGCGGGACCCGGGGCTATCCCGCCATGGTCGGCGGCGGTGTGGCTAGCACGGCAGACGATGCCCTAACTCTCGGCTGGATCGAAGCACTCGAACGACGCTGCTCGCTCAGGCGACCCCGTGGGCAACTCGTCTTTGCTGGGCGGCCTCCGGGTCCCACTTTGCCTCTAGAAGCAGCTGAATCTCCGACGTGGTGGGCAGCAGCGCACACATTGGACGGCTCCGCCTTGTGGCTACCACTACAAGACACCGTCCTCGCATCCCAATGGCGGGGCGAGTCACCATGCACTACGGACTCGACAGGCATGTCAGCGCACACCTCGAAGGAGTCCGCCATCTTTCATGGACTTCGCGAGTGTGTGGAGCGGGCGGGACTCCATCAGTGGTGGACGCAACAGGGCAGCCGACGCTGTTCCGACCACAGTCTCGTGGCCACCGCGCTGCTGCGCGCTTCAACCCTGGCCCTTCCTCAGAGCGAGTGCGAGGCATGGCATGTACGGCTTGGGCGCTGGCAGGTCGCGGGATGCCTCATCTTCACCGAGAACAAAGAAGGCTTCAGGGCTGCCTTCGGTGCTGGCGCAGCACTCGACGCCGACGCAGCCGTACGTGCCGCCTGGAAAGAAGCGTTCCAAATGCACACCGCTCCCCAGTTGACCGTGGCCCGAGACGGCCAGCTCGTCTTCGGGGCTGCCCTCGGCCACACCTTGATAGACGACGACTTTCGGGCGCGCTTCCTGCGGGATTTCCCCACCTCCCCAGGCTGCCTCGAACTGGCAGAAGCTGGCACAGACCCCACGGAGCGGGACGAGGTCGACTCCCTACTCAAGGCCATCGACCGACCAGTCGCGACGGTCGACGCCGGCGACGAACTCACTGACGCACTCGGCCTTCACGTACTGCGAGTAATTTGTCCTGGAATTCCCAGATTTAGCCCAGGTACGTGCGCACCCAACGGGTTGACCCCCGCATTCCTGGGAGACTGAGAATGACTGCACCAGCATCCGCTCTGACCGTGTCCCCAACGGCATCCCTTCTGCGTTACACGGATAGCTGGCTCCTCGACGACCCATTCCTCGGCGGTGCACGGGAACTGAGCATCAACAACGAGGTTCTCTGGGACTTTCTGTGCCGACTAATCGAGTTGAGATCTGTCACCCCTGAAACGGCCGCCGATGTGGCGGCCGCGATAGGCATTCCGGAAGCGGTAGTCGGCCGCTGTCTAGATTCGTTTCGACGGGCGGGAATCTTGGTGCCGGTCTCTTCCCGCCTGTCCGCGCCTTGTGGCGGGCCGGCGCTGCAGGACTGGCGGCTGGCCAACCTCACCGTTCCTGCGGACTACCGGGATCCGAGCATCGTGAGCAGTGATCTCCAACAGATGGAGGAGTTCGCTGCTGCTGAGGCTCCGCCTGCTGTATACAAGCAGTGGCCTGCGACGCTCCGCCGCGTCCGCCTACCGCATCCGGTTCATGATGCACCCGATCGCCCCCACTACGTCTTGGGAAGCGTCCTTTACTACAGCCACGCTGTCATCAAGCCGGCGTCGCTTGGACCACTGCCCCGCAGTCTGCGGGTTGCTCCCTCGCACGGTGCGGCCCACCCGTTCGATCTCAGCGTCACTCTGTATTCCCAGCGCGAGTTGGGTCCTGTGCTCTTCGCGTACGATCCTGTGGATCACGCCCTCGTACGGCTGCCGGCCGATCCCGTTTCCCAAGTCCCAATTGATCACGCACAGGTAGCCGTCCACCTCGCGGCCCGTCGTGTGCAGTGGCGATACCGAGCGAGCACTGCATATTCGACGATCTTCCTCGACCTGGGACACCTTCTGGGCGTCATGGAAGCGGTAGCCGAGTCCCTCGAGCTTGCCCTGGCCCAGGTTGACCTCCCCGACCAAGCCCCCATCGCCGTGGACGTGGAAGACCTCGGGCCTGTGCTGTCACTCCGCCAGTTCCATACCGCTCAGGAAGAAAAGGAGTCGCGAACTGTCCGCTGAACCCGACGCATCCGATGTGGCCTCAGTCTTGGCGTCCCTGCAGCAATCCATCCATCGTGTCGAGCCAGATGGGGTTACAGAGCTTAACCAACTCGAGCAAATCGCTGGTAACTCGCTGCAACCGTCCACGGCCGACGCAATCAGACGGGGCCTTGAATCCGGAAATTGGATGCCGGCCGCAGACGACGCCTTTCGTATTTCCGCCACCGTCCGTGGCCCGTCCATCATCGCGGTGCCGACCGTGCTGCATGGCCGCACGGTCGTCGAACTCGTGTGGACAGATCGCTGGGAATGGGGGACGACAGCCCTCAACGAGGCACTCAATAAGGTCCCGCATGCGACCCTTCGGCTTTTCGGCTACCGCACAAAGGCTCCACGACCTACGGTTATTGCGCGCAGACTACTTAGCCCTTCTCCGTCACAACTGGTCAATCCCCTAGGCCAGATTCAGCTCTCTCTTCCATCGAAATCGAGCTTTCGTATCGGACCTCACCTAACCGTCATCGTCGACTCCGCCGAGTCGACCGCGCCGGATGACGTCACTGAGGAGCAATCCGCTGCTGTCGTCTGGTCCGCACTCGCCTGCGGGGTGGCCTGTGAAGGTCCATTACATCCCCGTAGGATCGCGACTCGCTTTGCTACGCAATCCCAACGAGACATCGCTGGATCGTTTGTGGGCGTTCTCGGTAGTTGGCTCTACCTGAGCACAATGGCAGATGGAGCGGGGCCGCTCATGCCCATGAGGCACAATTTCACAGACATGCATAACACTTCGACGGTGACGGAGGTCTTGGTTCGCTGGGAGCAGGCAGCCGGCCACTGCCTGGCATCAGATCGCGACGCTAGGATCAGCCGCGTCCACAGCCTGCTCGCTACGGGAATCGGTCTGCTGATGAAAGAAGGATCCGATCCCTTCAGTGAGTTCACAAGCTGGTTCCGAGGTCAGAGACTCCTCGCAGCCCAATAGGAGGGTGCAAGCCACATCATGTCTGCGATACTGGTGAATGATGTTCGTCGCGAGTTCGACATCGCAGAAGGAAGGGTCTGGCGTCTGAACCGGAAGGTGCAGAAGTTCGAGGCTCTCCGAGGCATAAATCTCGACATCCCAAGAGGGCAATTGTTCGGACTCCTTGGCCCCAACGGAGCCGGCAAGACGACAACCATCAAAATCCTGACAACTCTCCTGGCTCCGACGAGCGGGGAAGTATATTTGGACGGCCTGGACGCAGTGCTGCATCCGCAGCAGGTTCGGAGCAAGATTGGCTACGTATTTGGCGGCGACAAGGGTCTTTACGATCGACTCAGCGCTCGCGATAACCTACGCTACTTCGCCAATCTCTATCAAATACCCCTAAAGCAACAGTACACCCGCATCGGCGAACTCCTCGAAATGCTCAACCTCGCGGACCGCCAGAACGACCGCGTCGAGACATTCTCGCGAGGAATGAAGCAGCGACTCCACATTGCCAGGGGACTCCTGCATAATCCAGACATCATCTACCTGGACGAGCCAACGAATGGGCTCGATCCCCTGGCTGCGCGGGACGTACGCGACATCGTCCGGCAGCTGAAGAATTCGGGTAAAACGATCCTCCTCACCACGCATTACATGTTTGAGGCCGAGGAGCTCTGCGACCGCCTAGCCGTGATCACAGGCGGACGCATCATCGCCGAGGGGACCAGCAAAGACCTCGGTGCCCTTGCCAACACTGGCGTTGTCGTACGAGCGGAGATCAAGGGAGTCGGTCAAGGTCTATGCAGGGTCCTACAGGAGCACCCTGCCGTGGTCAATTGCCATCTAGAGCCGCTCAGCGATCGCGAACTACTCACCGTGCGCTTTGCCGTGGATACGAAGATTGAAGCATCACGCGTAGTCCGTGAGGCTGCAGCCCGAGACGGCAGAGCCGAGGTGCTGGATCTACAACTCCGCGAGCCAACTCTCGAGGATAAGTACGTTGCGTTGGTGAGCCAGTCTCACGAAAAGGGCGCCCTATGATTCGCCCGATCACGCCTCTTCGCTCCTTTGTGTCCAATGTCCGTTTTTATCTGCTTTACCTTTCGAGGTCGCGGATAGATGCGACTCTCAATTTCTTGCTGCCGATCTTTTATGCCACTATCGCGCATCTAATCGCGGAGGCCAGCCCCGACAAGATCGACCCTTTGGCGATCACGGTGGGGGCAGGCCTCATGGGCATGTGGACCACCGTTATGTATGGAGCTGGTGGCCTGATCAAGGAGCAGCGCCGCCTTGGGCTACTTGAGCTTTTGCTTGCTGCACCCGGATACTTCCCCAGCTCAATCGCTTCCATGACAATTGCAGTATCGCTGTTCGGGTTCGAGGCTATGCTCGGCACAGTCGCATGGGCGTACTTTGTTTTCGACGTGAATGTGGCTAGCAATATTCTTTTCGAACTAGTCGTCACCGCTGGAATTGCGGTCATTGCTATGAGTGCGGTTGGGTTCATGGTCGCCGCAGTATTCGTTCGGGTACGGAAGGCAGAGTCCGTGGCTGAGGCTGTCATCGCGCCCCTTTGGCTTCTGTCAGGCGTACTGATCCCCGTATCCACACTTCCTTCTTCAGTGCAGCTCATCAGCAAGCTCCTACCTATGACCTTCGGAGCACAAGCCCTGCGTGCAGCCACGAGAGGCGTTTGGGACCTGCAAGCCATCGGAACCTGCTTCTTGCTAAGCCTCATCTATGGGGTCATCGGATGGATGGCTGTTAGTGCTGCAGCTCGGTCCTCTCGGTCTCATGGAGGTATGCACCTGTGGTAGCCCACGATAGCCGACACACACCAAATCGAGCGTCCCGGAGATATGCCGACATGGCTATGGGGATACTGTCGATCAATTCACTCTCATTTCGGGGCCTATTCAACTGGGCTCGGCCTACCGACTTCCTTCTAGCGTTCGTCTTCACGCCCGTATTCGACCTCCTATTCTACGGGCTCTTCGGGCGCTTCCTGAATGTCGCGGACGGGACCTTCTACCTGATCGGCGGCGCCATGCTCGCGGCGAACATGGCGGCGCTTTCAGGCGGAGTAATGTCGGTGACGAGCGAACGCTACTATGGCACGCTCCACGCCCTTCTGATCAGTCCGAGAGGGTTCGGGCCGGCAATCTTCTTGCGGCACATTCCCTACTCTTTCCTCGGGGCCGTAGCAGGGGCCCTCGCCCTTCCCGTGGGCATGGCGCTACTCGATGTGAGCCTGTCGGTCAACGAATTGCTAGTCTTGCTCGGCTGCCTATTGTGTGGGGCTCTCTCGGCTTCAGCGCTGGGGATGCTTCTAGGAGTCTTCGCCCTCTATGTCAGGGACGTGTTCACCGTCATCAACCTAGCCGTTTGGTTCCTTTCCCTAGCCTTGGGACTCTTTATCCCTCCGTCTACATATCCGTCCTGGCTAACAACCGTCGCGCATTGGGTCCCGGGATATCACGCACTCAGCGCAGCCCGCAGCGTCGCAGGAGGCGATCTGCAGGTGGCAGGCAGTCTTGGGATCGAGGTCGCCCGAGCTTTCGCTCTAACTATTGGCGGCGTGTGCGCGATCAGGTATTACCGCCACCAGGTACGTCACGGACGCACCTCCGGGTTGGACTGACGTCAGAGACGGGCGTACCGGATGTATCACCACGGACCGACAGCTCACCCCATCCAGCGATGGCACCACACCTGTGGTGGTGGATACACTCAGGCACACCGACGCTGAGCTGTATCAACGTGAACATCCCGCCGTTGCAACAGGTCGGACCCCCAGAGAAGCGACGTTCTCCAGGCGGTGGGTGACGACGATCGTGATGCGGTCGGCGGCGATGGACTTGATCTGCTGGAAGACGCCGTGCTCGCCGCGCGGGTCCATCTGTGACGTGGGCTCGTCGAGAATCAGCAGCCCGGGCCTGCGGTACAGGGCCCGGGAGCAGGCGATGCGCTGCCACTGGCCGCCGGAGAGTTCCGCGCCCCCGAAGATGTCGTGGGCCAGCAGTGTGTCCAGCCCGGCGCGCAGGTCCTCGACGGTCTCCCGCAGGCCGACGGCGTCGACCGCCTCCCACACCGGCCCGTCGTCGTGGGTGCGGGGCTGGCCGGGGCCGGATCCGCCGGGGACCGGTCGGCGCCCACATCGGCCCCGTCACGCACGCGGTGCTGCACCACTGCGCGGCGCCCGTCGCCGTCGTCGCCCACCACTGACGATCACCCGCCCGACGGGCCCCGCCTGACGCGCCCCGCCTGACGGGCCGACCGGCACGGGGCCGGGGCCGACCGGCCTTCGAAGCGCCCCGGTCAGCCCCTGGGACGGCCGTCGGATCCGCCGGATGCTCGAGATGACAGACCGGTTGTGTGAGGAGCCCCGCGATGACGCAGCACGACGTGACCGACCGGCCGCCCGTCCACGCACTGCTGGCCGACGGCGCCACCGTCTGCATCCGTCCCGTCCGGCCCGACGACCACGAGCAGATCCAGCGGCTGTACGAGGAGATGTCCCCGGAGAACCTGCGGCTGCGGTTCTTCTCCCTCTCCCGCAGGCCGGCCCGGCTCGCGGCCGACCGGGCCTGCGGACCGGCCCGCCCCGGCTACCGTGCGCTGCTCGCCGAGAGGCGGGGCCGGGTGATCGGCCTGGCGGAGTACGAGACCGAGGACGACGTGGAGGGCGGGGCGGGGGCAGGCGGGCGGAAGACGGCGGAGGTGGCCGTCGCCGTCGCCGACGGGCTCCACCACCGGGGCGTGGGCACCCTGCTCGTCGAACACCTCGTCTCCGCCGCCCGCGCCGACGGGATCACCGCCTTCACCGCCGACGCGCTCAGCGAGAACCGCGAGGTGCTGAAGCTCTTCGCCGACCTCGGCCTGCGCACCGAGCGCCGCTTCGAGGGACCGGAGGTGCGCTGCACCATCGCCCTCGACCAGGACGACACCTACCTCACGGCGGTCGAGGAACGCGGCCGCACCGCCGACGTCGCCAGCCTGCGGCCCCTGTTGCGGCCCAGGACCGTGGCGGTCGTCGGCGCCGGCCGCACTCCCGGCTCGGTGGGCCGGGCGATCCTGCGCCAGCTGCACTCCGGCGGCTACACCGGCCGGCTGTTCGCGGTGAACCCCTGCGCCACCGCCATCCTGGGCGTGCCGTCGTACCCCTCGGTCTCCTCCCTGCCCAGGACCCCCGATCTCGCCGTGATCGCCACGCCCGCCCACGCGGTGCCGGGGATCGCCGAGGAGTGCGGACGGGCGGGCGTCCGGGCCCTGGTGGTCGTCTCCGCGGGCTTCGACCAGGACCAGGCACGGCGGCTCCTGACCACCTGCCGCACCTACGGCATGCGGCTCGTCGGCCCCAACTGCCTGGGCATCTCCAACACGGAGCCCGGCATCAGCCTCGACGCCACCTTCGCCGCCGGGCACCCCAGCCCCGGCACCGCGGGCGTCGCCGTGCAGTCGGGCGGCGTCGGCATCGCGCTGCTCGAAGGGCTGTCCCGGCTCGGCATCGGCGTCTCCTCCTTCGCCTCCCTGGGCGACAAGTACGACGTCAGCGGCAACGACCTGCTCCAGTGGTGGGAGAGCGACGGCCGCACCGATCTCGCGCTGCTGCATCTGGAGTCCTTCGGCAACCCGCGCGCCTTCTCCCGCACCGCCCGCCGGGTGACCCGCAGGATGCCGCTGCTGACCGTGGACGCCGGGCGCACCGAGGCCGGCCGGAAGGCCGCGGCCTCGCACACCGCGGCCGCCGCCACCCGCACCATGACGCGCGGCGCGCTGTTCACCCAGGCCGGCATCACCGCCACCCGCTCCGTCGGTGAACTCCTCGAGGCGGCCGCCCTGTTGCACGCACAGCCGCTGCCCGCCGGGCCGCGCGTCGCCATCGTCACCAACGCGGGCGGAGCCGGGGTCCTGGCGGCCGACGCATGCGCCGAGGCGGGGCTGGTCCTGCCGGCGCTCACGCCGGAGCTGACCGACGACCTGCTCGCGGTCCTCCCCGAGGGCGCCGCCGCCGGCAACCCCGTCGACGCCACCGCCGCCGTCAGCGAGCAGCAGCTGACGGACTGCGTGGAGCGCATCGTGCGGTACGGCGGCATCGACGCGGTCGTGGTGACCCTGGTCCCCACGGCGGTCGCCGCGGCCACCGGCGAAGACCTGGTGCGAGCCGTCACCGGTGCCGCCGCCCCGAGGCCGAAGCCGGTCACCCTGGTACGCCTCGAACAGGCGCGGTCCGTCGAGCTGCTGCCCACCGCCGCCGGCGGCGGCAGCATCCCCTCCTACGCCGAACCCCAGGCCGCCGCACGGGCGCTCGCTCACGCCGCCCGCCGTTCCGCCTGGCTCGCCCGCCCCGCCGGGACCATCCCCGCACTCGACGGCGTGGAGACGGACCGGGCCCGCGCCCTGGTGCGGGACCACCTCGCCGCCCACCCCGACGGAGGCTGGCTCGACCCGCGCCCCTGCGCGGATCTGCTGGCCTGCTACGGCATCCCGCACATCCCCTGGGCCTGGGCGGAGACCGAGGACGAGGCGGTGACGGCCGCCGAACGGCTGCGCGGCGCCGACGGCCGGGTGGTGATGAAGGCCCACTGGCCCGGACTCGTGCACAAGAGCGAGCAGCGCGCCGTCCATCTCGACCTGCGGGGCGACCAGCAGATCCGGTCCGCCTTCCGCGACCTGCACACGCGTTTCGCCGGGCTCGTCACCGGCGTCGTCCTGCAGCCCCTCGCCCCCCGCGGCACCGAGCTGTTCGCCGGCGTCGTCCAGGACCAGGTGTTCGGCCCGCTGGTGCTGTTCGGACTCGGCGGCACGGCCACCGACATCCTGGCGGACCACGCCGCCCGCCTCGCCCCGCTCACCGACCACGACGTGCAGGACCTGATCACCTCACCGCGCTGCGCCCCGCTGCTGCTCGGCGCACACAGCGGCCGGGCCGTCGACCTCGCCGGTCTGGAACAGCTGCTGCTGCGGCTGTCCCGGATGGCGGCGGACCTGCCGCAGCTCGCCGAGGCCGACTTCAACCCGGTTCTGGCGACACCGGACGGCGTCACCGTGCTCGACGCACGGATCCGCCTGGTGCCGGGCAGGCCCCAGGACCCCTATCTGCGCCGGCTCCGCTGAGGGCCCGCGGCTGATCGGTGCTCCGTACGGCAACGACCAGCAGGCGCAGCACACGGTGCGACCGAGGACCGGCCGCGCCGGACGCGAAAGGAGGTGCACCGCCATGACCGGCACCGTGTTGGTCACCTACGGAAGCACGAACGGATCCACCGCACAGATCGCCGAGACCGTCGCCGAGGTCCTGCGCAAGGACGGACTGACGGTCGAGGCCCGGCCCGCGCAGGACGTGACGAGCGTGGCGCCCTACGACGCCGTCGTGGCCGGCGCCGGACTGTACGCCGGACGCTGGCAGAAGGACGGCCGCCGCTTCCTGCGGCGGCACCGCAGGGCCCTGGCCGAACGCCCCCTGTGGCTGTTCAGCAGCGGCCCCCTGGACGCCTCCGCCTCGGAGCGCGACATCCCGCCCGTGCCCGGCGTCAAGAAGGCCATGACCGCCCTCGACGCCCGCGACCACGTCACCTTCGGCGGCTGCCTGGGGGAGGGCGCCAGGGGCTGGGTCGCCCGCATGATCCTCCGCAACGGAAAGGGCGGCGACTACCGCGACTTCACCACCATCGAGAAATGGGCGACCCGAGTCGCCGACGAAATGAGGCACATGTGAGAAGCAAAGCCCCTGACGCGG
>NZ_BAAAIZ010000009.1:128598-179776 GCF_039526425.1 Streptomyces thermospinosisporus | reverse complement strand
AACAACCGGCGAGCCGCTGGGAGCCTCACCGACGCCTGCGGCCCTCGGCACACGGCCCGTCAGATGCCGCCCGTATCCGGGACGTTCGGCCCGTTCTCAGGGCCTTGCAGCCTCTCCGGTTCGTTTGGGTGGCACGGGACAGTGAAGGTGCAATGAAGCCGTTGAGATCCCGCTTCACCGTGCGAAAGAGGTGAGCGCCATGGCAGTTCACGAGCACCCGCACCGACGTCCCGCCTTCCGCTTCCCGTCGCTGCGCCGGGGCGCGGCGGACCGGGCGTCCGCCGAGCCGGCGACCGCGGAGGCCACCGCTGCCGGCGCGTACGCGATGGCCGGGTTGCGCCTGCTGACCGGGTTCGTCTTCCTGTGGGCGTTCCTGGACAAGACGTTCGGCCTCGGCTATGCGACCCCCTCCGGGAAGGGCTGGATCGACGGGGGCTCTCCCACCGAGGGCTTCCTCAGCGGTGTCGCCGTCGGACCGATGGAGTCCGTCTTCCACGACTGGGCCGGGGCCGCCTGGGCCGACTGGCTGTTCATGCTGGGTTTGCTCGGCATCGGAGTCGCCCTGCTCGCGGGGATCGGCCTGCGGATCGCCGCGGTCGCCGGGACCGTGATGATGGCGCTGATGTGGATCGCGGAGTGGCCACCGGCCAGGCACCTGTCGGACGGCTCGCCGAGCATGTCGACCAATCCGTTCGCCGACTACCACCTCGTCTACGCCGTCGTCCTCATCGCCCTCGCCGCGACGGGGGCCGGCGCCACTTGGGGACTCGGCAAGGCGTGGGCGCGGCTGCCCTTCGTCAGCCGCCACCGCTGGCTCCTGTGAGGGCCCGCCCGCCGCGGGCCCGCCGTATGGGGGCATCCCCGGTCGTCCGGGGATGCCCCCTCGTGTGCGCCGCGCGGGTGGCCCGGACCGGGCGGGCGGTGCCGCCGGACGTGCGGGGATGCGGCGGCCGGGTCACGATGTGACGAAGGTGGCGGCACCGCGCGTCGCGGGGCGGTACCGCGCGACGCCCCGGCCGCACGGCACACCGAGGAGAAGCACGTCGTGGTGGACCCGGACGAGGAGTCGGCCAGGGCGCAGCGGCGTATGGAGCGCCTGCTCGACGCGGTCCTGGCGGTCAGCCGCGAACTGGAGCTGCCGGTCGTGCTGCGGCGCATCGTCAGCACCGCCATGGAGCTGGTCGACGCCCGCTACGGCGCCCTGGGCGTGCTCGTCCACCGCCGGCATCTGCCGCCCCTCGTCGTCACGGCCGACGGACACGCGAGCTACCTGGAGGCCGAACCCGGTCTGCCGCTCGGCGTGGACGAGTCGCAGCCCCGCCCCGACCACACCCGTGCGCTGAAGCCGGGGACACGGTCCTGCTGTACACCGACGGTCTGGTCGAGCACCCCCGCCGCCCGCTGGGCGCCTGCCTGGACGAACTCGCCGCCGAGGCCGCCGCGCACAGCGCCCTGCCCCCTGAAGGACCTGTGCCGCCTGCCGGCCGACCGGCACCCCGGATCCGGGCTCGACGACCTCGCGCTCCTGGCGATCCGGCCGCCGTCCCTGCCCTGAGCCGGCACCCCGGCGCACGACGTGGCGGCGGGGTAGGGCCGACCGGCCCTGGCCCTGCGGTCCCGGATGGCGCAGGATCGGCGAAGGACGGACAGTTGCGTCGCGCGGTGCGAAAAGGCGCGCGATGCGGAAAGAGGAGCGATTCATGGCGGACGGCGCGCAGCCGGGCGACGGCGGCCCGATCAGGGTCTTCCTGCTGGACGACCACGAGGTGGTACGGCGCGGGGTGCACGACCTGCTGGACGACGAACCGGACATCACCGTCGTCGGCGAGGCCGGCACGGCCGAGCAGGCCCTGGTCCGCGTGCCCGCGCTGCGTCCGCAGGTGGCCGTGCTGGACGTACGGCTCCCGGACGGCGACGGCGTGAGCGTCTGCCGTGAGTTGCGGTCGCGGATGCCGGAGCTGGCCTGTCTGATGCTCACCTCGTTCGACGACGAGGAGGCCCTGCTCGACTCGATCATGGCCGGGGCCGCCGGATACGTACTGAAGCAGATCAAGGGCTCGGACCTGGTGTCGGCGGTCCGCACGGTCGCCTCCGGCCAGTCGCTGCTCGACCCCAGCGTCACGGCCCGGGTGATGGACCGGCTCCGCCAGGAGCGGGAGCCGTCCCCGGAGGAGGAGGCGCTGCCGGGCCTGACCGAGCGGGAGAGGGAGATCCTGGCCCTCATCGGCGAGGGCCTGACCAACCGGCAGATCGGCCAGCGTCTCTACCTCGCCGAGAAGACGGTGAAGAACCACATCTCCCGGCTGCTGGCCAAGCTGGGCGTGGAACGGCGCATCCAGGCGGCGGTCATCGCCACCCAGGCCCAGGACCGGCTCAAGCACGAAGGGCACTGAGGGAACGGTCGAAGCACCAGGGCCGGCCGGGATCACCAGGGACAGCAGGAACCACCAGGGGCAGCAGGAACCACCAGGCCGGCCGGGATCACCAGGGCCGGCCGGGACCACCAGGGACAGCAGGGGCCAACAGGGACAGCAGGGGCAGCAGGCTGGACCAGGTGCAGACGACCGCGGCGCCCGGGACCGGGAGACTCACCCGTTCCCGGGCGTCCCCTTGAGCTCGCGGCCGGTGACCAGCTCGGCCTCGATCCGCACGATCACCGATTCCTGCAAGGGCATCCAGGAGGTGGGGGCGGCCTGAGACAGCCGTTCCAGCTCGGCGGGGTCCCTGACCACCCTGGCGGGCCCGGTGACGATCACGCTCCAGCCGGATCGGGTCGCCGCGTCGTACTCGTCCGCCTCGAAGGCCACGACGAAGCCGTCCACCGCGCGCACCAGCTCGGAGTCCGGCGAGGTGCGCAGCAGGACGCTGGCGTCCGCGTCCAGGGAGAAGTTGATGGGCAGCACCGCCGGCAGGGCGTGCCGGGTGTAGACCACGCGACCGACCGGCACCTTGGCGAGCAGCCGAAGGCACTCCTGCCGGTCGAGTGCGCGGAAAGCGTCCTGGTGGTCCATTGCTTCATGTTCTCCGCCGTCGCCGCGGGCGGATAGGGCCGACCGGCCCCACCTGGGCGACTGTCCTCGATTCACAGGGAAGGATCACCGCCAGGGCCGTCCGGGACAAGGCGTCGGCACCGTGCTCATGCGCCGGCCTCCGCGGGCAGCGGCACCGTCCACTCCACGACCGTGCCGGTCGGCTCGTTCGGGCTGACGGTGAGGCCGCCGCCCAGGTCGGTGGCGCGGCGACGGCAGTTGTCCAGGCCGCTGCGGCGGGTCACGGCCGGGTCGATGCCGCGGCCGTTGTCCGCCACGCGCAGCCGCAGCCGGGCGCCGTCGGCCTCGGCGGTGACCTCGACCGCGGAGGCCTTCGCGTGCCGGGCCACGTTCGACAGCGTCTCGCGGAGCACCGCCAGCAGGTGCTCGGCGTGTCCCACGGGCACGCCGGTGTCCAGCAGACCGGTCATGCGCAGGGCGGGGCTGAAGCCCAGCACCTCGGCTGCCCGATCGGTCTCGGCCAGCAGCTGCGCCCGCAGTTTCGGCCGCCCCCCGGAGCGGTCGTGCTCCCGCAGGGCGTAGATGGTGGTCCGCACCGTCTTGACGGTGTCGTCGAGGTCGTCGATCACCCGCTGGACCCGCTTGGCCACGTCGGGGCGGTCGTCCAGCCGGGCCAGCACGGAGTTCAGGGTCAGACCGGAGGCGAACAGGCGCTGGATGGCCAGGTCGTGCAGATCGCGGGCGATGCGGTCGCGGTCGGTCAGCACCATCAGCTGCTCTGCCTCCCGGCGGTGCTCGGCGATCTCCAGCGCGAGCGCGGCCTGGTCGGCGAAGCCGCCGATCATCGTCATGGTGGCCTCGGAGAAGGTCTCGCCGCCCGGCATGTTGGCGACCTGCAGCACACCGCGGACGTGCTCGCGGCCGCTCAGCGGCAGCAGGAACCCCGGGCCCAGCCGCACCCGGCTGGCGGAGCCGCTGCCCTCCTGGGGCTCCTCGGAGAGCGCGCTGCTGGTGATCCGTTCACCGGTCCGGTGGACCTTCACCGCCAGCGACGTCTCCGGCAGCAGCAGTCCGCGCACCTCCTCGGCGCCCTCGCCCTCGGCCGCCTCGATCACCAGTTCCCTGCCCTCGGCGAGGGGCACGGCCACCGTCACCAGATCCGCCCCGGCCAGCGCCCGTACCGTCCCCGCCACCTGGTGCAGCACGTCGTCGGGTTCGGTCCCGGACAGCAGGCTGCGCGTCAGCTCGCTGCTGGCGGCCTGCCACTGCTCACGGCGGCGCGTGTCCTCGTAGAGCCGGGCGTTGTCGATGGCGACACCGGCCGCGGCGGCCAGGGCGCGCAGCACGGCCTCGTCCTCGTCGTCGAACTCGCCCCCGTTGCGCTTGTCGGTCAGGTACAGGTTGCCGAAGACGCGGCCGCGCACCCGGATCGGGGCGCCGAGGAACGTGGTCATGGGCGGATGCCCCTCGGGGAAGCCCACCGACTCCGGGTGCCCGGTGAGGTCGGCCAGGCGCAGCGGCTCCGGCTCCCGGATCAGCAGCCCCAGGATGCCGCGCCCCTCCGGGTAGTGGCCGATCCGCTCGATGGTCTCCTCGTCCACGCCGACGGTGATGAACTGGGCGATCCTGCCCTCCTCGCCGAGCACGCCCAGCGCCCCGTACTCGGCGTCGACCAGGGTGACGGCGGACTCGGCGATGCGGCGCAGCACCACGCCCAGATCGAGATCGGAACCGATCGACAGCACCGCGTCCAGCAGGGTGTGCACCCGGTCACGGGTGGCCCGCACCTGCGCCACCTGCGCCTGCAGGCCCTCCAGCAGCTCGTCAAGCCGCAGGTGAGGGGCCCCCGGGCCGCGCCCGTGCCGCTCGACCGGACTGTCCACCATTCCCGCTCCCTCCGGTGGGGGTACCGCAAGGCTTCTCACCAGCATGCCCAACGGCCCCGCCGGCGCGCGAACGCTTGCACAAGTACGCGCCATCCCTGTGCCGTCCGGACATTGATCGTATGACCCCCGCCCGGCGCCGGATCAGCGGAGCAGCAGCTGGACGATGGCGACCGAGCCGACGGCGACGATGAAGACGCGCAGCGCGAAGGGAGGCAGCCGCCGCCCCACCTTCGCGCCGATCTGGCCGCCCAGCGCCGAACCGACGGCGATCAGCAGCACGGCGGACCAGTCGAAATCGGCGACGAACAGGAAGAACAGCGCCGCGATGGTGTTGACGACCGCGGCGAGGACGTTCTTCACCGCGTTCAGGCGCTGCAGGGTGTCGTCGAGCAGCATCCCCATCAGGGACAGGTAGATGATCCCCTGTGCCGCGGTGAAGTAGCCGCCGTAGACGCTGGCGAGCAGCAGGGAGCCGAAGAGGACGGGGCCGCCGTGGGAGCCGACGGAGGTGCCGTTGCGCTCCCGGCGGCGCTGCACGGCCGCCGAGAGGCGGGGCTGGAAGATCACGAGCACCAGGGCGAGAGCGACCAGGACGGGCACGATCGTCTCGAAGGCGGTCTCGGGCAGCATCAGCAGCAGGACCGCACCCGCCAGACCCCCGATCGCGGAGGCCAGACCGAGTCTCAGCACCAGACCGCGCTGCCCCTTCAGCTCCGCCCGGTAGCCGATGGCGCCGCTGACCGACCCGGGGATCAGGCCGAGGGCGTTGGACACCGTGGCGGTCACCGGCGGCAGCCCGGTGGCGAGCAGCACCGGGAACGTGATCAGGGTGCCCGAGCCGACGATCGTGTTGATGGTGCCGGCTCCGATTCCGGCAGCGAAGACCGCCAGAGCCTCCCAGATGGACAAAGCCATCTCCTTTGCGTCGCGGGTACGCCTCCCCGCCCTGCAGGTCGAGGGGCCGGCTCCGATCATCCATGAGGGGCTGACGGGGCGAGCGCCGGGGGGTCCGGCGGTCGGCCTCGACACGTTTTGCCCGGTGGACGGACTGTACTCATCATCCAGACCTTGGACGTATAGTCCAGGTGTCGTTTCCGGGAACCGCGTGGACGGGGGAGTGGGCATGGCGGCCGATGAGGCGCGGCTCGGCGCCGAGCGTGACGCGATCCTGGCGGCGCTGCGGCCGGTCGTCGACGGGCTGGCGGCCACCTTCGGACCCGTCTGCGAGGTGGTGCTGCACGACTACCGGCGCCCGGAGGCGTCCGTGATCGCCGTGGCGGGATCGGTGACCGGCCGGTCCGTCGGCGGAGCGATGAGCGAGATCGGCATGCGGATGCTCGCCCGCGGCGACGAGGCGCGGAGCGAGCTCAACCAGCTCACCCGCACCCGCACCGGGACGCTGGTGAAGTCCTCCACCATGCCGCTGCGCGACTCCACCGGCGCGGTCTTCGGCGCCCTGTGCGTCAATGTCGACGCCACCGCCGTCGGGCAGGCGCACGCCCTGCTCGGCGCGCTCGCCGGCCTCGGCACCGGCCCCGCCGCGGATCCCCCGACCACCACTTTCGGCAACGACATCGGCTCGGTGGTGGACGCCGTCATGGACGCCCACCCGCTGCGCCGGCACCGCGGCTGGGCACAGCTCGACCGCGCCGAACGGCTGCGGCTCTTCCGCGACCTGGACGCGAGCGGTGTGTTCGCCGTCCGGCGCTCGGTCGAGCAGGTGGCGTCCCGGCTCGGCATCTCCCGCGCCTCCGCCTACAGCTACCTCTCCCAGGCACGGAACGGGGACCAGGCGGAGAACGGACCCGACCACCCGCATTCCCCGGCCGCGCCCGGCACTCGGCCAGGGCCCGACCCGCAAAGCACATCCACCGACCCCACCCCATCCGGAGGCCCCGCATGACGACCACCAGCCCGCCGGTGACCCTGGACGACGTCCGCTCCGCCGCCGAGCGCCTGACGGGCGTCGCCCACCGCACCCCGGTGCTGCGTTCCCGCACGCTGGACGAGTGCGCCGGCGCCGAGATCCACCTCAAGTGCGAGAACTTCCAGCGCGTCGGTGCGTTCAAGTTCCGCGGCGCCTACAACGCGGCCTCCCGGCTCACCCCCGAGCAGCTGTCCCGGGGCATCGCCGCCTACTCCTCCGGCAACCACGCCCAGGCGGTCGCGCTCGCCGCCCGGGAGCTCGGCACCCACGCCGTCATCGTCATGCCCGAGGACGCGCCGCCGTCCAAGCGGGCGGCCACCGAGGGGTACGGAGCGGAGATCGTCACCTACGACCGCTACACCGGAGACCGGGTGGCCGTCGCCGAGGCCCTCGCCGCCGAACGGGGCCTGACTCTGATCCCGCCCTACGAGCATCCGCACGTGATGGCCGGGCAGGGCACTGCCGCCCTGGAACTGCTGGAGGAGGCGGGCGAGTTGGACCTGCTGCTCGCCCCGGTCGGCGGCGGGGGCCTGATCGCCGGCTGCGCCACCGCCGTCAAGGGGCTCCGGCCCGCTGCGCGCGTGGTCGGGGTCGAGCCGGAGGCCGGCGACGACACCAAGCGGTCCCTGGAGGCCGGACACCGGGTGAGCATCCCCGTCCCGCACACCATCGCCGACGGGCAGGCCCTGCACACTCCCGGAGAGCTGACCTTCTCCGTCAACCGGCGGCTGCTGGACGGGGTCGTCACGGTCGGCGAGGACGAGATCAGGGACGCCATGCGCTTCGCCTTCGAGCGCCTGAAGATCGTCCTGGAGCCGAGCGGGGCCACCCCGCTGGCGGCGCTGCTCACCGGCCGGGCGGGCACGCTGCCCGGCCGGGTCGGGGTGATCCTCTCCGGCGGGAACATCGACGCGGAGCGCTTCGCCAGGCTCTGCGGACCCGGCGCCTGACGCTCCCCGAGCGGGCCCGTCACCCGAATGGCGCCGCCGAGTTGCCGGACGGACGATGGAGTGGCGGGCCCAGGCCCGTGCGCGGTCACCAGGGCCGTCCGACGCGGTCACCAGGGCCGTCGGAAGGGAGAAGGGCCATGCTGGAGGTCAAGACGCTGGACAAGCCGGACGAGCGGCGCGACTTCCCGAGGGGACACCTCGAGGCGGTGCACCTGACGGGGCTGGACTTCGCGGTGGCCACGTTCGAACCGGGATGGCGCTGGACGGAGTCCGTCGGCCCCATCGCCGGGACCGAGCTGTGCGAGATCCACCACAACGGCTATGTCGTCCAGGGCCGGATGCACATCAAGATGAACGACGGTGCCGAGAGCGAAGTGGGCCCCGGGGACGTCTTCGTCTGCCCGCCGGGCCACGACGCCTGGGTCGTCGGCGACGAGCAGGTCGTGGTGTACGACTTCGCGGGCGCCATGGCGCAGGAGTACGCGAAGAAGCAGTAGCAGAAGAAGCAATAGCAAGGGACAGCAAGGAAGAGCAGAGAAGAAGCCGGAAGAACCCGGAAGAACCGGGAAGGGATCAGGAATGAATCAGCAAGGAGGAGTGGAAGCAGAACTTCCGCAGTACAAAAGACCCGTAGGTCCGACAGACAGGACCGAGCGACCGTCAGCAGCGGCAGCTGTGCGCAGGGCCGGCCCGCGCGCCGGCGAGGCCGTGCCGTGAACCGTCGAGGAGCGCTCATGGGCAACGGAAGTGACACGGCCGCCGCCGACCGGGCCCTGAAGGACAAGCACCGCGCGATGTGGGCCCAGGGCGACTACCCGACCGTGGCCGCCGAGATGATTCCCCATCTCGGGGAGATCCTGGTCCGGGCGGCCGGGGTGAGCCCGGGGGACCGGGTGCTGGACGTGGCGGCCGGTTCCGGGAACGCCGCCATCCCCGCGGCGCTCGCCGGGGCGGACGTGGTCGCCTCCGACCTGACCCCCGAACTGCTGGAGACGGGGCGGCGGCTGGCCGAGCAGCAGGGCGCGGAACTCCGCTGGCAGGAGGCCGACGCCGAGGCCCTGCCCTTCGACGACGCCTCCTTCGACGTCGTGCTCTCCTGCGTCGGCGTCATGTTCGCCCCGCACCACCACAAGGCCGCCGACGAGTTGCTGCGGGTCTGCCGCCCCGGCGGCACCGTGGCGCTGCTGAGCTGGACGCCGGAGGGCTTCCTCGGCCGCATGCTCACCGCGATGAAGCCCTACGCCCCGCCGCCCCCGCCGGGTGCGCAGCCGCCGCCGCTGTGGGGCGACGAGAGCCATGTGCGCGCGCTGTTCGGCGACCGGATCACCGATGTGACGGCTCAGCGGCGCATGGTCACGGTGGACCGCTTCGCCTCGCCCGAGGAGTGGCGGGACTACTTCAAAGAGCGCTACGGCCCGACGATCACCGTCTACCAGGCGATCGGCGACGACACCGAGCGAGCCGCCGCCCTGGACCGGGAACTGGCGGAGCTGGCCCGGCGCCACGACCGGGGGCCGGGCGCGGACGGCACGGTGATGGACTGGGAGTACCTGCTGTTCACCGCCCGCCGCGCCACCTGACCCCGGCCCCGTACCCCGTTCGGGCAGGTGCCCGGTCCTCACACCGGCAGCAGCCGTCCCACGAGCGCGCTCAACTGCCGTACGTTGCGGCACTCGTGCATCTCGACCAGCTCGGCGTACTCGAGCGCCGCCGAGTCGCCGGTGCCCCAGCGGGAGCGCTGCTCGGGGTTGAGCCAGTACACCCGCCGGGCGCGGGCGGCGATCTCGTGCAGCGCGGGGAGGTTCGGGTCGCCCATGTTGTTGCGGGCGTCGCCGAGCACGAACACCGTGGTACGCGGGCCCACGGCGTCCGCGTACCGCTCGGTGAACTCGCCCAGCGCGGCGCCGTAGTCGCTGCTGCCGTGCCAGGAGGTGAGCACGGCCTCGCCCCTGATGCGGGCGCCGAGCCCCTCCGGGTCGGCGGCACCGTGCACCAGCAGGCCCGTGACCTCGTCGACACGGTTGACGAAGGCGAACACCCGCACCTTGCTGAACTGGTCGTGCAGCGCCTGCACCAGCAGCATGGTGAAGTCCGAGAAGCCCGACACCGAGCCGGACACGTCGCACAGCAGCACCAGCTCCGGCCGCGCGGGACGGCGCCGGCGCAGCACCGGACGCATCGGCACCCCGCCCGTGGACAGCGAGGCGCGCAGGGTGCGCCGCAGATCGATGCTGCCGCGCGCCGCCCGGCGCCGGCGGGCGGCCAGCCGGGTCGCCAGCTTGCGCGCCAGCGGCTGCACCGTCCGGCGCAGTTCGGCCAGCCGGTCCTTCCCCGCGAACAGGAAGTCCACGCGGTCCGCCGTCGGGGCCACCGCCCGCCGGGCGATCTCGTCCCGGCCCCGCCGCTCGGCCACCCGGCGCCGGGCCTCCGCGGTCACCATCCGCCGGAACTCCTCGATGCGCCGCCGGATCTCGTCCTCCAGCAGCCGGTCGCCGAACCCGGTCGAGCCGCCCCGCGACCGCACCTCGTCCCGCACCCGTGCCAGCAGGGTCTGCGGGCGCAGCCGGTCCAGCGTCTGGAACGAGGACCAGCCGTCCGAGGCGGGTGAACCGCCATAGCCGCCGAAGCCGTCGACGGCCTCGATCGCCAGCCGGCGCATCAGAGCGGTGTCGTCGTCGGCGAGCGCTGCGGCCAGGCGGTCGCGCAGGTCCTCCCGGCCGGCGGGCTCGAGGTCGGGCGCGCCGACGCCGCTCGGGAAGTACAGGTCGAAGACCGCGTCGAACACCGGCCGCGCGCCGGCCGCGTGCAGCAGGGTCGCCGCAAGACCCTCGCGCAGCAGCTCGCGGTCGGCGAGGCCGAGCGCCCGGACCGCCTGCGCCGCGTCCACCGTCTCACCGGTGCCGATGCGCAGGCCGTGCGCGCGCAGCGCGCCGACCAGCCCGGTCAGGCGGGAGGCGAGATCCGCGGAGGTGGTCACACCGCGTCCAGGTCGAGCTTGGCCTGCGCCTTCAGCACGTCGTCCTGGTGCTTGAGGATCACACCCAGGCTGTCGCGCACCACCGTCTCGTCGAGGGTGTCGGCGCCGAGGGCCAGCAGGGTGCGGGCCCAGTCGATGGTCTCGGCGACCGACGGCACCTTCCGCAGGTCCATCGCGCGCAGCGCGCCCACCACCCGGACCACGGACTCGGCGAGCGCCGCGTCGATCCCCGGCACCTTCAGGCGCACGATCCGCCGCTCCGACTCGGCGTCGGGGAAGCCGATATGCAGGAACAGGCAGCGGCGGCGCAGCGCCTCGGACAGCTCGCGGGTGGCGTTGGAGGTGAGGACGACGAAGGGGCGGCGGGTCGCCGTCACGGTGCCCAGCTCCGGGACGGTGACCTGGAAGTCGCTGAGCACCTCAAGCAGCAGCGCCTCGACCTCGACGTCCGCCTTGTCCATCTCGTCGATCAGCAGGACCTTCGCCTCGTCGCCGCGGATGGCGGTCAGCAGCGGGCGGGGGAGCAGGAACTCCTCGCTGAAGATGTCCGTGCGGGTCTCGTCCCAGCTCTCGTCCCGGCCGGCGCTGATGCGCAGCAGTTGCTTGGCGTGGTTCCACTCGTACAGCGCGCGGGACTCGTCGACGCCCTCGTAGCACTGCAGCCGCACCAGCCGGGCCCCGGCGACCTGGGCGACCGCCTTGGCCAGCTCGGTCTTGCCGACCCCGGCGGGCCCCTCCACCAGCAGCGGCTTGCCGAGCCGGTCGGCGAGGAAGACGGTGGTGGCGACCGCGGGGGAGGCCAGATAGCCGGCCTCGGCGAGGCGCGCGGAGACATCGTCGACGGAAGTGAACATGGCGCTATCCAAGCGCTTGCTCATCGCCGGATCAATGGGGCGGGGCACCAGGAAGTCCGAGGGCGTCACGCATCACAGCCCCCGGTACGCGAGGAGCCACGGCGTGCTACGAGCCGCCCGTGCCGCCCGGCAGGCCGGTCACCAGCACGACCTCCAGGGTGCGCGGGCCGTGCACCCCTTCGACCCGGTCCAGCTCGATGTCGCTGGTGGCGGAGGGGCCGGAGATCCACGTCAGCGGACGCACCGGGTCGAGGCGTTCGAGCGCCTGCGGCACGGAGGAGACCACCTGGCCGGGCACCCGCACCACGCAGATGTGATGGTCGGGCACGAGGGTGATGCGGCGGCGGCCCTGGTCGGGCGAGCCGTCCAGGACGATGGTGCCGGTCTCGGCGATGGCGACCGCGCAGGCGGTCACCACGCTGTCCACCCGGTCCAGTTCGCCCGGTGTCTGCTCCGCCCGGTCCGCCACCCGCTGCACGTCCGTCTCCGCCAGCCAGCTCTCGTCCAGGCCCGGCGGGACCACGACCGACGTGGCGCCGCGCCGGTGCAGCAGGGCGGCGACGGTCGCGGCGAGCCCCTCGGCGTCCGTGCGGTGCACCAGGGCACGGTAGTCGGCGAGGTTCCCGGCGAGCAGCTCGACCGTCTCCTCGGCGCTCCGCTCGCCGTGCTGGCGCAGATAGCCGCGGGGGACCGCCTGCTCGTAGGGGGTGTCGTCGCCGGGCACGCCGTCCAGGGCGCGCCGCACCCGGCCCAGGATCCGTTCCCTGCTGCTCACTTCGCCTCGTCCTTCCCGCCGCGTGTGCGCTGCCACCAGTCGCGGAACGGCTCCGGCGGCACCGGTGGCAGATCCCGGGTGCCGCTCCACGCCCTGCCCGGCCCGGGCAGCGTGCGCGGATGCAGCCGGCGGGTGCGGGAGGCCAGGCGCTGGGCGGTGCGCAGGGCACCGGGCCGGGTGAGCGCCCAGCGGGCGGCGCGCATCGCGGCACGCTCGGCGGCATGCCCCTTGGCGGGCCGCAGCACCACCTTGTTGCCCTCGCGGATCACCGGCCCGCCCTCGACGACCCGCTCCCGCAGATGCACCAGCACCTCGGGGATGTCGATGGCGACCGGGCACACCTCGTAGCAGGCCCCGCACAGGCTCGACGCATACGGCAGCGAGGCGTCGATCTCGCTGGCCGTGCCCCGCAGCTGGGGGCTGAGGATGGCGCCGATCGGGCCCGGATAGACCGAGCCGTAGGCATGGCCGCCGGCCCGCTCGTAGACGGGGCAGACGTTCAGGCAGGCCGAGCAGCGGATGCAGCGCAGAGCCTGTCGGCCGACCTCGTCGGCGAGGGTGTCGGTGCGGCCGTTGTCCAGCAGCACCAGATGGAAGGCGCGCGGACCGTCGTCGTCCCGCGTCCCGGTCCACATCGAGGTGTACGGGTTCATGCGCTCGGCCGTGGAGGAGCGGGGGAGGGTCTGCAGGAACACCTCCAGGTCCCGCCAGGTCGGCACGATCTTCTCGATGCCCACGACCGAGATCAGCGTCTCGGGCAGGGTCAGGCACATCCGCCCGTTGCCCTCGGACTCCACCACCACCAGCGTGCCGGTCTCGGCCACCATGAAGTTGGCCCCGGAGACGCCGACCTTGGCGCGCAGGAACTTCTCCCGCAGATGCAGCCGGGCCGCCTCGGCCAGTTCCGCGGGCGAGTCGGTCAGGCCCTCGGGCGCGGACCGGCCCCACTCGCCCATCTCGCGGGTGAAGATGTCCCGGATCTCGCCGCGGTTGCGGTGGATCGCCGGGACCAGGATGTGCGAGGGCCGGTCCTTGCCCAGCTGCACGATGAGTTCGGCGAGGTCGGTCTCGTAGGCGCGGATGCCCTCGGCCGCGAGCGCCTCGTTCAGCCCGATCTCCTGGGTGGCCATCGACTTGACCTTGACGACCTCGGACTCGCCGGTCTCCTTCACCAGCCGGGCCACGATCCGGTTGGCCTCCTCGGCGTCCGCCGCCCAGTGCACCACACCGCCCGCGGCCGTGACCGACTCCTCCAGCTGCACCAGATAGCGGTCGAGATGCCGCAGCACATGGTCCTTGATCCGCTTGCCGGCCTCCCGCAGCTCGGCCCAGTCGGCGACCTCCGCGACCGCCTGCTCCCGCTTGCCGCGGATGGTGTGCGTGGCGTGCCGCAAGTTGCCGCGCAGGGTCGCATCGCGCACCGAGGCGCGTGCGGCCTGCGGGAACGCCGGCATCCCGATAAAGGTCCCGCTCATACCGCCGGCTCCTCCCGCGTGCTCGCCAGGATCTCCGCGAGGTGCACCGGCCGCATGCTCGTGCCGAGCCTGCTCATGGTGCCCCCGATGTGCATCAGACAGCTGTTGTCCGCCGCGCACAGCACCTCCGCGCCGGTCGACTCCGCGCTGCGCACCTTGTCGGCGCCCATCGCGGAGGACACGTCGGAGTTCTTCACCGCGAAGGTGCCGCCGAACCCGCAGCACTCCTCCGCCCCGGGCAGCTCCACCAGCTCCAGTCCCTCCACCGCCTCCAGCAGCCTCCGCGGCCGGTCGCCGAGGCCCAGGCTCCGCAGCCCGTGACAGGTCGGGTGGTAGGTCACCTTGTGCGGGTAGTACGCTCCGACGTCCGTCACCCCCAGCACGTCCACCAGGAACTCGGTCAGCTCGTAGGTCCGGGGCACGACCGGCGCCAGGGTGGCGGCCAGGCTGTCGCCGCGCCCCTCCGCCCGCGCCCGTTCACCCATGCGCGGATACAGCTCGCGCACCATCGCCCCGCACGAACCGGACGGGGTGACGATCGCCTCGTACTCGCCGAAGACCTCGGCGAAGTGCTCGGCCAGCGGCTCCGCCTCGTGCCGGTAGCCGGTGTTGTAGTGCGCCTGGCCGCAGCAGGTCTGGTCCATCGGGAAGTCGACGTCCACGCCCAGCCTGGTCAGCAGCTTCACCACGGCCCGGCCCGTCCCGGGGCAGAGGGTGTCGTTGACACAGGTCAGGAACAGGGCGACACGCATCGCGGCTCCCAGTTGTCGATCATCACGTCAGAGCAGGGTAGTGCGCCCCTCCGCGCGCGGGGCAGACCGGCGGTCAGGGCCTGCTGAGTTCCACACCGCGCGTGCGCGCCCCGCGCGGGGGAACCCGATGCGGCGAGGGCGTGCCGGTCCCGCGCTCTCTGCGCCCCCTGACCGACCGATCAGCAAGTTTTACGCGATCCGGGCTCGTTGACCGCAGAAACATGTGCTGGACTGGGGCGCGGTCCGATCGTCCGTCCGTCCCGGGAGACCCGTTGACGCACAGCTACCGCCAGCCCGGCGTCGTCCTCACCGACCACCGCTTCACCGTTCCGCTCGACCACGACGACCCCTCGGGGGAGACCATCGAGCTGTACGCCCGCGAGGTCGTCGCCGCCGAGAAGGCGGGCCGGGACCTTCCGTGGCTGGTGTACCTCCAGGGCGGACCCGGGTTCGGGGCGAACCGTTTCATCGGGAAGCAGGCCTGGCTGGGCCGGGCCCTGGAGGACTACCGCGTACTCCTCCTCGACCAGCGCGGCACCGGCCACTCCACACCGGCCAACCGGCAGACCCTCCCGCTGCGCGGCGGCCCCGCCGAACAGGCCGGCTACCTCGCCCGCTTCCGCGCCGACTCCATCGTCCGCGACTGCGAGGCGATCCGCCCCCAGGTCACCGGCGGCGCCCCCTGGACGGTCCTCGGGCAGAGCTTCGGCGGCTTCTGCACGCTCACCTATCTGTCCTTCGCCCCCGAGGGCCTGGACACCGCGATCATCACCGGCGGGCTGCCCTCGCTCGACGGCCACGCCGACGACGTCTACCGGGCCGCCTACCCGCGCATGGAGCGCAAGGTCACCGCCCACTACGAGCGCTACCCGCAGGACGTCGAGCGGGCCCGCCGCATCGCCGACCACCTCCTCACCCACGAGGTGACCCTGCCGAACGGCTACCGGCTCACCGTGGAGGCGTTCCAGTCCCTCGGCATCCTCCTCGGCAGCGGCGACGGCACCCACCGCCTGCACCACCTCCTGGAGGACGCCTTCGTCCGCACACCCGCCGGCCCCGCCCTGTCCGACGCCTTCCAGGAGCAGGTCCAGCACCTGCTCTCCTTCGCGAGCCACCCGCTGTACGCCCTGGTCCACGAGGCCTGCTACGCCCAGGGCGGCCGCCCCACCGCCTGGGCGGCCGAGCGGGTGCGCTCCGAGTTCCCGCAGTTCGACGCGGCCAAGGCGCTCGCGGGTGACGAGCCGCTGCTGTTCACCGGGGAGACCATCCACCCCTGGACCTTCGACTGCGACCCCGCGCTGCGCCCGCTGCGCGAGACCGCCGAACTGCTGGCCGCCCGCACCGACTGGCCGCCGCTGTACGACCCGGCCCGTCTCGCCGCCAACGAGGTCCCGGCCGCGGCGGCCGTCTACCACGACGACCTGTACGTCGACACGGCCCACTCCCTCGCCACCGCCCGCGCAGTGAAGGGCCTGCGCACCTGGGTGACCAACGAGTTCGAGCACGACGGCGTGCGGGCCGGCGGCCCCCGGGTGCTGGACCGGCTGCTGGCGCTCGCCCGCGACCGGCTGTGACGCGACCGAGCGGCGCGCGGTGACGGCGGATCAACTCGCCGCATAGTGACGACAGGCCGCTGCTTCGACGTGGTTACGCTGCGGGCATGACGGATCCGTTGATCACGCAACTGAGCCCCATGCCCGAGGACTGGCAGCGCGCGCTCGCCGTGGTGGCCCACCCGGACGATCTGGAGTACGGCTGCTCCGCGGCCATCGCCTCCTGGACGGACGCCGGCCGCGAGGTCGCCTATGTGCTGGTGACCCGCGGCGAGGCGGGCATCGACACGCTCCCGCCCGAGGAGTGCGCCCCGCTGCGCGAGCAGGAGCAGCGGGCGAGCGCCGCCGTGGTCGGGGTGTCGACCGTGGAGTTCCTGGACCACAGGGACGGCGTCATCGAGTACGGTCCCGCGCTGCGCCGGGACATCGCAGCCGCCATCCGCCGGCACCGGCCCGAACTGGTCATCACCCTCAACCACCGGGACACCTGGGGCGGCACCCACTGGAACACCCCCGACCATGTGGCGGTCGGCCGGGCCACGCTGGACGCCGCCGCCGACGCCGGCAACCGCTGGATCTTCCCGGAGCTGACCGAGCAGGGCCTGGAACCCTGGGACGGCGTCCGCTGGGTCGCCGTGGCCGGCTCCAGCTCGCCCACGCACGCCGTGGACGCGACGGACGGAATGGAGCGCGCGGTGCGCTCCCTGCTCGAACACCGCGCCTATATCGAGGCGCTGACCGACCGGGACCCGGAGGAGTACGTGCGGGAGTTCCTGATCGGCTTCGCCCGGGAGGCGGGCAAGCGTTTCGGTGGCCGTCCCGCGGTCACTTTCGAGCTGTTCCCCAGGGCGTGGGCATGAGCGGCACGCAGGAGCTGGCGGAGCGCTTCGAGGAGCACCGCGCCCGGCTCACCTCGGTCGCCTACCGGATGCTCGGCTCGACGGCGGAGGCGGAGGACGCCGTCCAGGAGGCCTGGCTGCGACTGGGCCGCACCGACACCGCGGAGATCGGCAACCTCGGCGGCTGGCTGACCACCGTCACCGGACGGATCTGCCTCGACATGCTGCGCACCCGCACCGCGCGCCGCGAGCAGCCGATGGACGAGACGTTCGTCCCCGACCCCGTGATCAGGCCGCTCGACCACACCGACCCGGAGCAGCAGGCGGTGCACACCGACGCGGTGGGCGTGGCGCTGCTGGTGGTCCTGGAGACGCTGGCGCCCGACGAGCGGCTGGCGTTCGTGCTGCACGACATGTTCGCGGTGCCCTTCGACGACATCGCGCCGGTGGTGGAGCGCACCCCGGCCGCCACCCGCCAGCTGGCCAGCCGGGCCCGCCGCAGGGTGAAGGAGGCCACGCCCTCCACCGAGCCCGATCCCGGCAGGCAGCGGCAGGCGCTCGAGGCCTTCATGGCCGCGGCGCGCGGCGGTGACTTCGAGGCGCTGGTCTCGGTGCTGCACCCGGACGTGGTGCTCCGGGCCGACGCCGGTCCGCTGGTGCGCGGCGTCGCAGCGTCCAAGCGGCTGCAGGGTGCGAAGCCGGTGGCCGAGTCGGCGCTCATGTTCGCCCGGTACACCGCGGCCGCCACGATGGCCTGGGTCAACGACTCCCTCGGACTGGTCAGCCTGGTCGACGGCCGCCTGAACTCGGTCATGTACGTCACCATCGACGACGACGGCCGGATCACCGGCATGTACGTCCTGGCCGACCCCGAGCGGCTCGCCCGGCTCGACGTGTCCGGCCTGCGGGGATGAGACCGCACGGGCGCCGGCCGCGCCCAGCCGGTCTGTAGGGTGAACGCCGTGCGAGAGAAGACGGCCGGCCGGGCGGACCTGAGCGGCGACTGCGCGCAGTGCTTCGGACTGTGCTGCGTCGCCCTGCCGTTCGCCCGGTCGGCCGGCTTCGCCGCGGACAAGCCCGCCGGCACGCCCTGCCGCAACCTCCAGGAGGACCACCGCTGCCGCATCCACGCCCGGCTGCGGCAGGAGGGCTACAGCGGCTGCACCGTGTACGACTGCTTCGGCGCCGGCCAGAAGGTCTCCCAGGTCACCTTCGGCGGACAGGACTGGCGCACCGGGCCGGACGAGCACGCCCGGCGCATGTTCGAGGTGTTCCCGGTGGTGCGCCAGTTGCAGGAGCTGCTGTGGTACCTCACCGAGGCCGTGGCGCTGCCCGCCGCCCGCCCCCTCCGGGCCGAGCTGCGCGAGACGCTGGAGGAAACGGAGCGGCTCACCTTGCTGCCGCCGGAGGAACTGGTCGGGCTGTCCGTGGACGCCCACCGGCAGCACGTCGGCGCCCTGCTGCAGAAGGCCAGTGAACTGGCCCGGTCGGGCCCGCGCGGGCGGCGCAGGGACCGCAGGGGTGCGGATCTGATGGGCGCCCGCCTCAAGGGCACCGATCTGCGCGGCATCAGCCTGCGCGGCGCCTGCCTGATAGCCGCCGATCTGTCCGGCGCGGACCTGCGCGGCGCCGACCTGCTCGGCGCGGACCTGCGGGACACCGACCTCACCGACGCCGACCTGACCGGCGCGCTCTTCCTGACCCAGCCGCAGGTGAACGCCGCACGGGGCAACCCGGGCACCCGCCTGCCGGAGTCACTGGGGCGCCCGGCCCACTGGGGCGTCTGAGACGGCCCTGCCCCTCACCGGCCGCCGCTCCACCCGCAGCCGCAGCCCCTCGGGCATCAGCGTCAGCCGTTCGGTCACCTTCAGCCGGTACGCCGGGTCGGCGTGGAACTCGTACCGCCTCAGCAGCAGTCCCAGCACCAGCGTCGCCTCGTGCAGCGCGAACTGCCGCCCGATGCAGGCCCGTGCCCCCGTCCCGAACGGCTTGAACACATGCGGCGGCCGCGACCGCACCGCCCGCGCCTCGAACCGGTCCGGGTCGAAGCGTTCGGTGTCCGGTCCCCACACCTCCGGATCCCGGTGCAGCAGCGGGGTGAGCACCAGCGCCCAGGCGCCCCGCAGCATCGGATGCTCCCCGGCCAGCACGGTGTCCTCGCGCGCCTCGCGGGCGAAGGCCGGCGCCGTCGGCCACAGCCGCAGCGTCTCGTCAAGGACCCGGCGGACGTAGCGCAGCTTGGCCACCTGCTCGTAGCCGGGCGCCGCCGTGTCGCCCCAGACCCGCTCCACCTCGGCGCGGGCGCGGGCCGCGACCCGGGGGTGCCGGGCGAGATGGTGCAGGGCGAAGGAGAGCGCGCCCGAGGTGGTCTCATGGCCCGCCACCAGGAAGGTGATGACCTGGCGGCGGACGTTCTCGGCCGACAGCCGCTCGCCGGTCTCCGGATGCGCGGTGTCCAGCATCCGGTCCAGCAGGTCGCCGCTCCCGCCGCCGTCGGCGCGGCGCGCCCGCACCACCTCGTCGACGATGTGGTTCAGCCGCTCGATGTCCGCGGCGTTGCGCCGGCCGGCCCGGCGCAGCAGCAGCGGAACCAGCGGACCGGGCACCGTGTTCAGCCGCTGCGCGTACGTGAGCGTCCCCACCATCGCCGTCACGAAGGGGTGCGGGCGGGAGCGTTCGAAGGAGCCGAAGTCGTACCCGAAGCCGGTGCGGGCGATGGTCTCCAGCGTCAGCTTGGTCATGTCGCCCGGCACGTCCACCGTCCGGCCCGCGGCCGCCGCCCGGTCCCAGTGGTCCGTCAGCCGCTCCGCCACCGACAGCATCATGGTGTGGTACCCCGCCATCGCCTCGCGGCTGAAGCCGGGTGCCAGCACGTCGTGCGCCAGCTGCCAGTTGGGCTCGTGGTTGTACGCGGTGAACAGGCCGTCGCCCGCGACCGGCCGCAGATTGGCGACGCCAAGACCGACGTGCTTGGCGAAGCGGGACTCGTCCGCGAGATCGGCCACCAGGCGGGCGCCCCACACGAACACGAACTCCTTGCCGAAGGCGTTCCGCCGGAAGACCGGCCCGAGCGAGGCGTACTTCAGCGAGTCCTGCAGCGGAGTGCGCCTGCTGGCGCCGATCACATCGCCGAGCAGCGGGAGCCGGTACGGCGGGTGCGGGATGCGATGCAGTTCTGGCCAGCCCAGCTCGGCGCTGCGGAACCCCTTCGGCAGCTCCGTCCCTGTCGTCGTCTCCGCCATGGAAGCGGTCTCCTTCACTACCGGCGGGCCTGCGCGCCGCGGGAGCCGTGTGGCCGTGTCCCCTCGCGTGTTGTACGCGGGTTCAATAGCGGCCTCAGTGTCGTCCCGCCGCTGAACCGGCGTCAAGTACAGTGCGGGAATGGCTGCGAACCAGGGCGAACGCACCCGCCGCCGGCTCAGCACCGAGGAGCGCCGCGAGCAGCTTCTGTCCGTCGGGGCGCGGCTGTTCTCCGAGAAGCCGTACGACGAGGTGCGGATCGAGCGGGTCGCCGAGATCGCCGGGGTCTCGCGGGGGCTGCTGTACCACTACTTCCCGGCCAAACGGGACTTCTTCGCGGCCGTGGTGGAGCGGGAGAGCGAGCGGATGCTGCGGATGACCGCCGCGGTGCCCGGCGTTCCGGTGCGCGAGCAGCTCGCCGCGGGCCTCGACGTGTATCTCGCGCATGTCGCCGAGCACGCCCACGGCTACCGGGCCTTCCATCGCGCCGAGGCGGCGGGGGACCAGGCGGTGCGCCGGGTCTACCGGCGGGCGCTCGCCGCCCAGGAGCGGCAGATCCTGGCCGCGCTGGCCGCGGACCCCGAGTTCGGGGCGGCGTTCGAGGAGCGTCCGGAGGTCCGGCTCGCCGTGCGCGGCTGGCTCGCCTTCACCACCGCCGTGTGTCTGGAGTGGCTGCGCGGCTCGGAGTTGAGCCGGGAGCAGGTGCGCGACCTGTGCGCCCGCGCCCTGCTGGGTGTGCTCGCGCACTGACCCGGGCGCCGGATCGGCCGGCTCGGCACGGCGAGGTCTCGTAAAGATCACCTGGGCCGGTTGGCGCACGCCCCGATCTCCGATAGGTTAGGCAAGGCTTACCTAAGAGGAGGTTGGGGATGGGTGACGACACGCACGGCTGGACGGCGGCTCCCGGCGCCGCGGAACGCGCCCGCTCGGTGCTGGCCGCCGCATGGTCCTGTGCGGTGACCGCGGAGGGCGCGCGGGAGGAGTTCGTCGGCGCGCACAGCGTGACCGAGGACGGACGCATCCTGCTGAGCGTGCCGGAGGACAGCGTGCTCCGCGCCGCCGCGATCTGCGCACCGCGCGGAGAGCCGTCCGCCGTGCTGGAGTTCGCCGATGTCGCGCCCGTCCCCGTGCGCGGCAGGATCCGCGCCCGGCTGTGGCTCGCCGGCTGGTTCTCCGCCGAGGACGGCCACCTGGTCTTCCGGCCCACCCGCGTGGTGCTGCGCCGTCGTTCCGGAGCGGTCCTGGTCGACCCGGACGAGTACGCCACGGCCGCGCCGGACCCGCTCGCCCTCGCCGAGGCCCGGCTGCTCACCCACCTCGCCGACTGCCACCCCGACGCGGTGGAGCGCCTCACCCGCCTGGTCGGCCCCGACAGCCTGCACGGCGCCGTCCGCGTCCAGCCGCTCGCCGTCGACCGGCACGGGCTGACCCTGCGCATCGAACGCGCCCGCACCGACGGCGACGTACGGCTGCCGTTCCACGCGCCCGCCGACGACATCGCCCAGCTCACCGAGCGCATGCATGTGCTGCTCTCCCAGGCGAGCGCGGCCTCCTGCCCGCGCGCCCTACAGCGGCAGCGCACAGACGGCGACGGGTGAGGCGAACGGCTCGCCCGCCGGCCGCAGTTCCCCGGTGTCCTGATCCACGCGGAACACCGTGACGCTGCCGGACTTCTGATTCGCCGCGAACAGCAGCGCGCCGTCGGGGGAGAGGGCGATCTGCCGGGGGAAGTCGCCGCCCACCGGCACCGTGTCCAGCAGCCGCAGCCGGGCGCCGTCCGCCTCGACGGCGTAACGGGTGAGGCTGTTGTCGCCGCGGTTGGCGAGAAAGGCGAAGCCCCCGTTCGGCGTCACCACGATCTGCGCCGGGTAGTTGGTCCCGGGACCCGTCCCGGTGGACTGCGGCGGCCCGATCCTCACCCGCCCCGACTCGGGGTCGTAGGCGCACACCGCCACCGTGTTGTCGAGCTCGTCGGCCAGATAGGCGTACCGGCCGCCGGGGTGGAAGGTCAGATGCCGCGGACCCGCACCCGGCCGGGTGCTCGCCCGGGCGGCCTCGGTGAGCCGGCCGGAGCTCTCGTCGAGCCGGTAGCTGTACACCGTGTCCGTGCCCAGATCGACGGCGAGGACATGTCCGCCGTCCGGAGCGGTGACGAACTGGTGGGCGTGCGGGCCCTGCTGCCCCGGCCCGGGCGGCGGGGAGGAGTGGACGACCAGCTCGCTGCGCTCGCCCAGCGCCCCCGAACCGTCGATCGGGTGCACCGTCACACTGCCGGAACCGTAGTTGGCGCTGAGCAGCCACCGCCCGCTCGGATGCACCGACAGATGGCAGGGTGCGGCACCGCCGGAGCTCTGGCTGCCCAGCACCTTGCGGTCGGCGATCCGGACGGCGGTCACCGCACCGTCGTCCCGTTCGTTCACCGCGTACAGGGTCCGGCCGTCCGGGTGCACCGCGAGATACGAGGGGTCGGCCACGCCGCCGATCGTCCCGGTGTTGGTGATCCGTCCCGTCGCCGGGTCGTACATGGCCAGGCCGATCCCCTCGCCGCCGCCCTCGGCCGAGGTGTAGGTGCCGAGGTACAGCGGGCGCGGACCGGAGGGCGACGGGCTCTGCTTCCGCGAGCCGCTGCTGGGCGCCGGTGACGCCGCCGGCCGCGAGCCGTCCGCGGGACCGTCCTCGCCGCCGCACCCGGGAACCGTCACCGCGGCGGCCGACCCCGCGAGCGCACCCACGAACCGCCGCCTGCTCCATCCGCCCGAGCTCATCCACCCACCTCGTCATCAGGGGCCCCGTGCACCCCGGCCACCCTGACGCCGATCCGCCGCCGGGGCAACCACACCAGAACAGGGGCGTGGGCTTGGACCCGCCTGAACGGGGTCACTTGACGCGATGGGACGCGCCACCGGACCCACGGCGCAGCCGGGCCGGGACGCCCTCGCGCAGCCGGGTCAGCCACGGCATCCGCTCCCGCTGCTCGCGCGAGTGCCGGTCGAGCTCCTCGAACAGGCGGCGCGTGCGGTGCTCGATGTCCATCTCGTCGAGGATGCGGTTGACCTCGGTCAGCACCGCGCCGTGCAGCTCCCACTGGCTGGGGTCGCGCCGCACCTCGTCGAGCAGCAGCTGCGCCAGCTTGTCGCGGGTGGCGGCGGCCTGCCGCAGCTCGGAGGCGAGCCGTTCCTCCGCCGACTCGGCGCTGGTGCTCACGCTGGTGGTCACCAGCACGGCGAAGCTGACCACCGCGTCGGCGATCTCCGCCAGCAGCGCCGCGAAGGTCGCCCCGGTCTCCGGCTCGAACAGCCGCTCGGGCTCCCGCTCCTTGGCCAGATCGGTCAGGCTGCGCGCCAGCACCCGCGCCACGACCGTGCAGATCTCCAGCGTGTCCAGTCCGGTGCGCAGCACCACCCGGTGCAGCAGCCCCTCCCGGACCCGCGGATTGAGCCGCAGACTGTCCTCCGCCTGCCGCAGCGCCGCGTCCACCTCGACGATGTCGTGGTCCAGACGGCGCGCCTCGTGCAGCCGGTCCGCCGCCACCTGCGACGGCGTGGGGCCGGTGGCCTGCTCGCCGATGCTCAGCATCAACTGCCGCAGCCGGCGGGCCAGTCCCTCGATCGACTCACCGGCCTCCTCCACCCACACCGGGGGAGCCAGCAGCAGATTGATGCCGAGCCCGACGATCGCGCCGGTCAGCGTCTCCACCACACGGGCCCATGCGTACTCCCCGCGGGTCGTCACCCCGAGCACCAGCATCGCGCTGATCGCCACCTCGGGGACGAACTCCTGCACCCGCACCAGATGACCGACCATCAGCGACGCCAGGATCAGCAGGCCCAGACTCCACCACGTCAGACCCACCAGGAAGCTGAAGAGGATCGCGACGAGCACCCCCGCCACCACGGAGTTCACCCGGCGCACGCCGGTGGTGATCGTGGAGTACAGGGTGACCTGCACGACGAGCAGCGCGGTCAGCGGAGCCGTGAGGGGCGCGGGCTCCGGGCTGAGCCGCAGGGCGATGACGTACGACAGCGTTGCCGCGGTGGCCGAGCGCAGCGCCTGGACGGTCACCGGGTCCCGGTGACGCTTGAAAAACTCCTTCACCGGCGCCGTCCACTTACGTACCACTCGCATCTACCGACGGTTCCCCTTCCCTGTTCGCGTCGAACACACAGGCCTGTGAGGAAAACTCCACTGGCGCACCATGGTCCGTCAGTCACCGGGAACGGCGCCTGCCGGGCGGGCGGAAACGCCCCTGAGGCCGAGCGGGGACGCCCTGAGGCCTACAGCTTGTCGAGGAAGGCGTGCAGATTGTCGCGGGTGCGTTCGATCTGCTGCTCCAGGGTGAGGCTTTCCTCGAAACGGGTCCCGGTCTCCGGGACCTTCTTGCCGCGCAGATAGAGGGAGCAGGCCAGATCGGTGCACATGTAGGCGCCGACCGAGTTGCCCTCCCGGCCGGCCGGTCCCGATCTGCGGGCGGTCATCAGAGAGACGCCGCCGCGCGGATGGGTGGTCAGGCAGAGCGAGCACATGCTGCGGTGCAGAAAGCCGCGGCGGCCGGGCTGGAAACGCAGGGCCACTCCGACCAGCCGGTCGTCGCGCTCGGCGACCAGATACGCCCGGTCGGGCGCGCCCGGATCGCGCCAGCCCAGGAAGTCGAGATCCTCCCAGGGCCGTTCGCCGAGATCGCGGGGCACGGCCAGCCGCTTGGCCTCGCCCTTCGAGCAGTTGATGAACGAGGTGCGGATGTCCTGCTCGGTGAGCGGGCGCATGACGGGTCTCCAGCGAATCGGTCGAGGGTCGGTCGAGCAAACCTAGGGGGTCTAGGTTTCGGTGTCAGCGTAAGGAGACCGGCGGGGGACGGGCCACTGAATTTCGGCGGGGTGGCCGGAGGGGATAGTTCAAAGCGTGAAATAAGTGGGGAGGAAAGTCGCGTGTGACCGGGCCTCGGCGGTATGTTGCAGGTCGGGCAGGGGGCGGAAGGAGCCACATGGCGGGGCGGAACGGGCGCACGGTACGCGACCTCAGGCGGGCCAACCGGACGGCCGTGCTGCAGCGGCTCTACTTCGACGGCCCCCTCAGCCGCTTCGAACTGGGCCCGGCCACCGGACTCAGCTCCGGCTCGGTGAGCAATGTGGTCGCCGACCTCATGGCCGACGGCCTGGTGGAGGAGGCCGGCAGCGTCGACTCCGACGGCGGCCGCCCGCGCACCCTGCTGCGCGTCGCCCCCGCCAGCGGCCACATGATCGGCGTGGACGTCGGCGAGACCCGGGTACGTGTCGAGCTGTTCGACCTCGCCCTCACCGAGCTCGCCCGGGCCGAACGCCCGCTGGAGCAGCAGCGGTACGCGGTCGAGGTCATCGTCGGCCACATCCGCTCCGGCATCGCCGAGGTGCTCGGCGCGGCGGGGCTGCCGCCCGAGCGGCTGCTCGGCATCGGCATCGGCGTCCCCGGCATCGTCGAGCACACGGAGGACGGCGGCGCCGTGGTGCACGGGCAGACCATCGGCTGGGACGCCGTACCGCTGGAGTCCCTGCTGCGCACCGGCTCCCCGCTGCCCGCCACCGTCCCCTACCTCATCGACAACGGCGCGAAGACGCTGGGCCAGGCCGAGATGTGGTTCGGCGGCGGACGCGGCGCGCGCAACGCCGTGGTGGTCCTCTTCGGCTCCGGCGTCGGCGCCAGCCTGGTGACCCCCGAGGTGGAGCAGGGCCGGGCGGTCGAGTGGGGCCATCTGACAGTACGGGTCAGGGGGCGCCGCTGCCGGTGCGGTGCGCTCGGCTGCCTGGAGGCGTACGCCGGCGCCGAGTCGCTGCTCGCCCGGTGGCGCGAGGAGGGCGGCCGGGTCCCCGAGGGCACCGACGAGGAGACCGCCCTCACCGCGATGCTCGCCGCCGCCTATCCGGCCGACGGTGCCCGGCCCGACGCCGCCGCGCTGGCCGTGCTGGAGGAGACCGCCGAGTACCTGGGCGCCGGGCTGTCCGACCTGATCAACCTGTTCCAGCCCGAGCGCATCCTCGTCGGCGGCTGGGCCGGCCTCCAGCTCGGCGAGCGCTTCCTGCCCGCCGTGCGCCGGCACGCCCTGTCGTACGCGCTGCGCCACCCGGCCGAGCGGGTGACCATCGAACTCGGCCGCCTGGGCCCCGACGCGGTCACCGTCGGCGCGGCGATCCTGCCGCTCGCCGACTTCTTCGCCCGCGGTGGACGCCGCGCGGAACCGGACCCCGAGACCCCGCCGCCCGCCTGGCGGGCTGCGCTGCGGGAGCGGGCCCCGCGCTGAGGTTTCACACGTCCTGGCGGAGGTACTCGCAGAGGCCGGCGTACGAACGAAGGGAGAGCGCCGTGACCGACCACCGCCTCGAAGGACCGGGGGAGAACGGTCCGGCCGTCCCGCGTGACCTGCCCGACCAGCAGGCCGGAGCCGGAGAGGACCCCTGGGAGGTGGCACCGCGCCAGGCCGGGGGCGAGTCCGACACCGCCGAGGGAACCGACCGGGAGGAAGAGGGCGGGCCGGAGCAGGCGCCCGGCACCGAGGAGACCGGGCCCGACACCGACGTGCCCGACACGGACGAGGCCGGCACGGGCCGCCGCGGCGCCCCGCACGCCGGGTCCCCCAACCCGGAGCACCCCGTACCGGACGAGTCGTCCGCCTGACGGGTCCCCGACGGACCTGCCGTTCGGGTCCGCGACGGACCTGCCGTTCGGGTCTGCCGACGGACCTGCCGTTCGGGTCTGCCGTTCGGGGTCCGCGCGGCGCATTCGCTGTTCGGGTCCGCCCGGCGCATTCGCTGTTCGGGTCCGCCCGGCAGGTGCGTCGGATCCGTCTGACGCACTGCCGTTCGCCCCGCCCGACGCGTGCGCGCCGGTCCAGATCCGCCCGCGCATCTGCCGATCCGGCTTCGCCCGGCGGGTGTGCCGGTGGATTCGCCCGCTCGGGCCCGCCGGCCCGGGTTCGCTCGGCGTGTCCGCCGACCAGGGTCCGTCCAGCGCGCCTGCCGGCTGGGATCGCCGGACGTGGCTGCCGCTCGCGTCAGCCGCTTGGGCCGGCCCGGCGGATCCGTCGGCGCTCTGCCGTTGAGGTTCGCCTTGACGGATCCGTCGGCGGACGTCACGCCACCTTGCGGCCCCGCAGTGGTTCGGTAGGCGCTCCCGCGCCTTCGCGGAGGCCCTCCAGGAACTCCTCCATCACCTCCGTCGCGCTGCGCAGCGGCTGCCAGCCGAGTTCCGCGCGTGCCCGCGTGCAGTCCATCAGCGGCAGCCGCAGCACGGCGTCGAAGAGATGCGGGGAGGCGGGCAGCAGATGCAGGCCCCAGGCGGCGGCGACCGCCGAGCGGGCCGCGACCCGCGGCATGCGCACCCGGCGGGTGCCGAGCATCTCCCCGAGCAGATCCGCGTCGACCGGCGGCTCGGCCGCCAGATTGAACGCACCCCGGACGTTCCCGTCCAGCACCGCCAGGTTGTGAGCGGTCGCTGCGTCGTCCGTGTGCAGCACCTGCACCCGCAGGCCGGGAATGTCGGGCAGGAACGCCAGCAGGTCCGGCCGCAGCAGCGGACCCGGCAGGTACCGGCCGCCGAAGATGCGGCGCTGTTCGCTCGCCGACTCGCGCTTGAACAGGAACGCCGGCCGCATGCGCACCACCCGCGTGTCCGGGTGGTCGCGCTCGAAGATGTCCAGCGCCCGCTCCAGATAGGCCTTCTCACGGCAGTACGCCGCGTCCGGCCAGCCGTGCGTGGGCCAGGACTCGTCGACCGGGCGCTCCTTGGGCCCCGGCGAGTACGCACCCACGGACGAGGCGTGCACCAGCGCGGGCACGCCCGCCTCGGCGACCGCGTCGAACACCCGCATGCTGCCCATCACGTTGGTGCGCCAGGTCGTCGCCGGGTCGTGCGTCGGCTGGAACGCCCAGGCCAGATGGATCACCGCGTCGGCGCCCGCGAACTCCTCGGCGAGGTCGGCGTTGCCGGAGGCCAGGTCCACCGCCGACCAGTCGGTCTTCGCCGGTGACCAGGCGGGCAGGCGCCGGGCCAGGCCCAGCACGGACGCGACCCGCGGTTCCTCCGACAGGGCGCGCACCACACTGGTGCCGACGTTCCCCGTGGCGCCCGTCACCACGACCCTCAGACCGGTCTCGCTGCTCACGGTCCACTCCTCTCGGCCGGCTGCTGTGCGGAGCCGACCGAGTACCCGCGACGCGGGCCGGACATGAGGGCGCGCGGAGAGAGGGGCAACAGTGAGCGGCGCGGAGCGCAATCGGGCGGTGGACATGGAGAGCCCCGACCGCGACGGGGGGATCACGGTCGGGGCGGTCATGAGGTGAGTACGGATGGCGGTCGCCTCTCGGCGAAAGGCACCACAGGGCTTCAGCCGAACGATCGTCCCTGTGGGCGAATGGTGAGGCCCGGGGACACTGTCCCATCCGCACCCACGCCTGGTTCAACGGGCAACCACCCTCGGGTGTTCCGCCGAATGTCTCTGTTTGCGGTGATGTGCGTCACTCGCCGTGTACGTCCGGAACCAGGTCGGCCCAGAGGTTCTCGGCCTGCAGCAGTAGCGTGCCCAGCACCGCAGCCCGAGCGGCACCCAGACCGGCGTGCTCCCGCATGCCCTTCTGCAGGTCCTCGTGGAGCTGCCGCATCACGGCTTCGGTCTCCTCGTCCGGGCGGCCCCCGCCGGTGGAGCCGTCGCGCGCCAGGCGGCGGGCCTCCGAGTGGCAGGTGTCCCCGATCAGCGCCAGCAGGCGCCCGCAGTGCCGCAGCGCCTCCGCGTCGGGGGCCGTGGGGGTGCGCTGCTCGTCGGCGGCCACCGCCAGCGCGCGGGTGAGCGCGGTGACGTGCCCGACGACCCGGCCGAACCGGTCGTCCTCCTCCGGCGGCAGCGCGGCCGTGGGCGCCCGGTGCAGCGCCCGCAGCACCCCGGAGGTGAAGCGCAGGCTCTCCCTGCTCCAGCCGCGCGCCGAGCGCAGCGCGTCCAGCCTGCTGTGCAGTTGCAGGGCGGCCGCGTGCCGGTCGGCCGCCGACTGGGCGTCCCAGTCGCCCTCCCGCAGATCACGGGCCACCGCGTGCAGCACGTCACCGGTCTCCCGGGCCAGCGCGGCCAGGTTCTCCCGCACATCACGCAGATGGATCGGCGGCAGCACCAGCGCGTTGACGGCCACGCCGATCACCGCGCCCAGCGCCGCCTGCCCGAGCCGGTGCCCGACCGCGGTCACGCTCACCGCGCCCGAGGCGATGGTGAACAGCGCCGTGGTGGCGGCGAAGACGCCCTGGTCGCCGAAGCGCGGCCAGTTCGACAGCAGCATCAGCACCGGCACGGACAGCGCCAGCGCGCCCGTCGCGTCGTCGGTCACCACCTGCGCCCCCGACGCCACCAGCGCCCCCACACAGATGGCCGTGAACTGCCGCCCCGCCTGGAGCACCGAGCTGTAGACGGTCGCCTGCACCAGCACCAGCGCCACCCAAGGGGCCATCAGCGCCATCGGATCGCCGAGCCACACCCACGCCACCAGCCAGGCCAGCAGGGCCGCCCCGGCGGCCTTCATCGACTGGACGAGCTGATCCCGCTCCCGCCCCGGCCCCCGCCACACGGCCCGCGCCGCCTGCCCGGCGGCCCGTACGTCCCGCCGCACCGCGTCGGCCATCCCGGCCATCGGCGTCGCCCGGCTGCGCGCCCTGCCCTCTCCCACCGTCTCCCGCACACCCGTCATGGGCCGCGGGTATCCCGGCACCCCAGGGGTTCACACCCGGGCCGCTCGCCGTCGAACGTCACACCAGGGCGCTCCCCATGGAACGTCACACCACAGGGCGCTCGCCGCCGGAGGTCACGCCAGCGGGCTCGCCGCCCGCGACGCCAGCAGGTGCGCCGGGTCGTCGTAGACCGCCTCGGCGCCGGCCCCCTCCAGGTCGCCCCGCGGGATGCCGCCGCACAGGACGCCCACACAGCGCACACCGGCCCGGCGGCCCGCCTCCATGTCCCACACGGTGTCCCCGACGAACACCGCCCGCTCCGCGGCCACCCCGGCCAGCTCCAGGGCGTGCTCGACCGGCTCGGCCGCGGGCTTGCCCTCCTCGACGTCGTCGGCACTCGCGGTCGCGGTGATCGCCTCGTCGGCGTCGATCGCCCGGCGCAGCGCGCTCAGCTCGGCGCCGCCCGCCGAGGTGGCCAGCACCACCTTCCAGCCGTCCGCGTGCAGCCGCTTCAGCAGCTCGCCCGCGCCCGGCAGGGCGGGCAGCCGGTCGAAGTACTGCCCGTAGAGCGCCTTGTGCGCGGCGCTCAGCTCGCCGTCGCGGTCCGGGTCCCGCTCGTCGCCGAGCAGATGCGCGACCAGACCGGCGGACGGCAGGCCCACGGCCCGGTGCACGGCGTGCATGGGCACCCGGTGGCCCGCCTGCCGGAAGGCCTCCCACCAGGCCGTCACATGCAGGTGGTTGGTGTCGACGAGTGTGCCGTCGACGTCGAACACGGCCGCGCGTTCCATTGCGGTCCTTTCCTCAGGCTCCTCTTGAGCGGTGCGGGTACCCGTCCGGGCCGCCGCCGCGCCTCACCCGTCACGGCAGCTTGCCCTCCCGCACCTCACCGATCACGGCAGCTTGCGCTCCCGCATCCCACCGGTCACGGCAGCTTGCGCTCCCATATCCCACCGGTCACGGCAGCTTCCGCTCCCGCGCCCAGTCCAGCAGCTGCTCGCGCGACCAGGTGGTGACCACCCGTTCGGGCGGCACGCCGCACTCCTCCGCGCGGGCGCAGCCGAGGATCTGCCAGTCCAGCTGGCCCGGCGCGTGCGCGTCGGTGTCGATGGAGAACAGCACGCCCGCCTCCACCGCCCGGCGCAGCAGCCGCCTGGGCGGGTCCAGCCGCTCCGGTCTGCTGTTGATCTCCAGGGCGGTGCCGGTCTCCGCGCACGCCGCGAACACCTCGTCCGCGTCGAACTGCGACTCCGGGCGCCCGCGTCCGCTCAGCAGCCGGCCGGTGCAGTGGCCCAGCACGTCGGAGTGCGGGTTGCGCACGGCGGCGACCATGCGGCGGGTCATCGAGGGGGCGTCCATGCGCAGTTTGGAGTGCACCGACACCACCACGACGTCGAGCCACTCGAGCAGCTCCGGCTCCTGGTCGAGGGAGCCGTCCTCGAGGATGTCGCACTCGATGCCGGTCAGCAGCCGGAACGGCGCCCAGGTCTCGTTGAGCCGCGCCACCACCTCCAGCTGCTCGCGCAGCCGCTCCGCCGACAGCCCGCGAGCCACCGTCAGCCGCGGCGAATGGTCCGTGAGAACGGCCCACTCGTGGCCGAGCGCCGCCGCGGCCCGGCCCATCTCCTCGATCGGGCTGCCACCGTCGGACCAGTCGGAGTGCAGATGGCAGTCCCCGCGCAGCAGCGCCCGCAGCCGTGCCCCGCCCCGCCCGGACGGGGTCTCGTCCGCCGCCTCGGCCTCCAGCTTCTGCAGATAGCCGGGCACCCGGCCCTCCAGCGCCTCCCGGACCACCTGCGCGGTCTTCGGGCCGACCCCCTTCAGCGACTCCAGCGACCCGGCCGCCGCGCGCTCGCGCACCTCCTCGGGCCCCAGCTCCGTCAGCACCCGGGCGGCGGTGCGGAACGCCCGGACCCGGTAGGCGGGCGCCAGGGACCGCTCCAGCAGAAAGGCGATCCGCTCCAACGCCTCGACGGGATCCATCGGCCCACCTCCTCGCTCCAGGGTTCCCCAGCGGGCGCACCGCCGCACACCGCCGGTGCGCCCCCGGTGGACCGGGGCGGAAACCGGCGCGCGGCGTCCGGGACGATTGCTTCCTGGACGCCGCGTTCGCGCCGATTGCGCTCTACGCTCTATTCATGACCGAAAGCGCGAGCCCGCACATCACCAAGCCGCGGATCATGGTGCTCGGAGTACAGCCCGGGTCACCCCCGTTCCGCATCGTGGAGATCGACGGACAGGTGGTCGGTGAGGCGAGGAGTATCACCGACGTGCTGCAGCTCGCCGCCGCGCACGGGATCACCGTCCACGACCTGGACGACCCGGACGTGGTCCGCTGGGTGGGCGGAGACAAGTTCACCTGGACCGTCCACTAGCGGCCGGTCATACCAGCGGAGACGGCGCCCAGGGCGGGCGCCGCGGTCGGCCTGTGCCCTTCGCGCCGGGTCGGGCGGGGCGTCGAGCGGGGTCGGATCGGGTTCAGATCGGGCGGGGCGTCGAGCCGGGTCAGGCCGGGCGCCTGCGGCGCGCGTGCACGGCGCGGCCCAGCCGCCGGCCCACCAGCAGATACCCCAGCAGCGCGCCCCCGGTGTTGAGGATGACGTCGTCGACGTCGAAGGCCCGCCCGGTGACCAGCGCCCCCTGGGCGAACTCGACCAGCAGCATCACCACGGCGGTCAGCAGCAGGACCCGCAGGAACCTGCGGGTGCGCGGAGCGATCACCGGGGTGAGGACCCCGAACGGCACGCCCAGCAGGATGTTGCCGCCGACCTGCCGCAGCGCGTCCCGCGCCGTGTGCTGGTCCAGATAGGCCCGCAGCGAGCGGCCCGGATGCAGATTGGTGTGCGTCAGGGCCTCGGAGGCGGGGGAGGGCTGCAGGGTGAGCCGGGCCAGGACCACCGCGAAGGCCACCATGAACACGAAGGCGCACGCCATCGCCAGCAGCCGCAACGGCAGCGGCAGCGGGCGCCGTCCGTCCGGCCCGCCCCCGCCGGGCGCCGCCGGCCGGGAACGCCGGAGCCCGGCGGACAGGGAGCGCGAGGCGGAGCGGGCCATGAGGTCCTCCAGTGGTCGGCATGTGGTCGGCATGTGTGGGGGATACGTGGGGGGGATACGCGGGGCGTTTCCTGCCGGAACGGGTCAGCCCTCGTAGGTGATGCGCACGTCCTCGAAGCCCAGGGAGCGCAGCAAACCTTCAAGCATCTCGGTGGTGTTGGCCTCGGCGCGGGCGGTCAGACCGCTCTCCTTCGCGGCGTCGCCGATGTGCCGCACGGCGAGCTTCTGCACGGCCTGTTCGCCGTTGGGGTTGTCCGAGAACAGATCGCCGAGCCGGTCGAAGAGCCCGCGCTGCTTGGACACGGCGTAGGAGCGCTCGGGGTCCAGCGCCGGATCGCCCAGCCGCGCGTGCGGCAGCCGCAGCGTGGCGGAGGTGCGGTCCTCGTCGACCCGCACCGCGTCCTCGCCGACCTTCCCGAGATCCACATAGGCGTCCACGGAGCCGGCCCCCACGTACAGGGTGCGGCTGCCGCGCAGCGCGTCGGGCAGGTACTTGGCGTCCTTCTCCAGGTCGACGACGACCTGGAAGTTGCCGGAGGCGGCCTCGTAGCGGCTGATGTCCTGGATCGACTTCAGCAGCGCCGGACCGCTGCGGTCACGGGACTCGGTGCCGAACACGTCCTTCAGGCCCGGCAGACCGATCAGCCGGATGCCCGCGAGCAGCACCGCGAACAGCAGCACCAGCGTGCTCAGCACCTTCACCCAGCCCGGCATGCGCCCGGACAGGCGCCCGATGGGAGTCGTCATGGCGGACGGCCCTCCTTCCTACCCGAGCGGATGCCCCCATCTGCCGTGACAAACAGGCTCGTTGGGAGGCGGACCGCTGCGCGCACGATGCTCACCGGATGCACACAGGGGGCGCACACCGCACCGGCAGCCCGCGGACCGTGCGCCTGCAACTGGGCGGTGCCGCAGGCCAGTAGCATGATCCCGGCCGGGACACATGATCATGCGAGGAGACCCGTCGTGCGAGACATCGCCGTGTTCAGCGGCAGCGCCCACCCCGAACTCGCCGAGGAGGTCTGCTCCCATCTCGGTGTGCCGCTCAGCCCGACGCAGGTCAGCCGCTTCGCCAACGACTGCCTGGAGGTGCAGCTGCAGGCCAACTGCCGTGAGCGGGACGTGTTCCTGGTGCAGCCGCTGGTGAAGCCGGTGCAGGAGCACCTGGTGGAGCTGCTGATGATGTGCGACGCGGCCCGCGGCGCGTCGGCGTCCCGGATCAGCGTGGTGATGCCGCACTACTCCTACGCGCGCTCCGACAAGAAGGACGCCCCGCGCATCTCGCTCGGCGGCCGTCTGGTGGCCGACCTGCTGGTGGCGGCGGGCGCGAGCCGGGTCCTGACGATGACCCTGCACTCGCCCCAGGTGCACGGCTTCTTCCCGGTGCCCGTCGACCATCTGCACGCCCTGCGGGAACTGGCCGCGCACTTCCGCCAGTACGACCTGAGCCGGACCACCGTGGTCTCCCCGGACCTGGGCAACGCCAAGGAGGCGGCCCACTTCGCCCGGCTGATCGGGGCCGAGGTGGCGGCCGGCGCCAAGCAGCGGTTCGCCGACGACCGGGTGCGCATCAGCTCCGTCATCGGCGACGTGGCCGGGCGGGACGTCATCGTCCTGGACGACGAGATCGCCAAGGGCAGCACGGTGTTCGCGCTGCTGGAGCGGCTGCGGGAGCTGGACGCTCGGTCGATCCGGGTCGCCTGTACGCACGGGCTGTTCGCGGCCGGTGCGCTGCGGCGGCTGAGCGAGCAGCCGGACGTACTGGAGATCGTGTGCACCAACACCGTGCCGGTGCCGGCCGAGGAGCACACCGGCAAGCTGCGGGTCCTGTCCATCGCCCCGGCGCTCGCCGAGGCGGTGCGGCGCATCCACAACGGGGAGTCGGTCAGCGCCCTGTTCGACGCACAGCCGGTCGCCTAGGGGGTGTCCGCAAAGTCGCGTCGTCCGCCCGGAGGGCGGGCTCCGCGGCGTCCGGTGCGTGCTCTCGGCGTGCCGGGCGGACACCCGCGTACTGGTTGGTACTCGGGTGTTCGCCCGGTGCGGCGAGTGGGGGTACCCCCTCTGGGGGAGCGTGCGGGGCGTCGCGGAGCAGGCGGGACTTTGCGGACACCCCTAGGTCCTGACAGGCCCTGCGACCAGGGCGGCGATGCGGACGCTCCCCTGACGGTCAGACGGGGTCCGACGTGGCCTCCGGCTGCTCCTGGGCCGCCTCCAGCGCCGCTTCCAGGGTCGGCCGGGGCGGCAGCAGCCGGGAGAGGCCGGTGATCCGCAGCATGCGCAGGGTCAGCGGGTGGGCGCACACCAGGTGCAGCCGGCCGTGGCGGTCCGCGACCCGGTGCCGGGCCCGGTAGAGCAGCCGCAGACCGGAGCAGTCGAAGAACTCGATCCGGGAGAGGTCGATGACCACGCGGGGGTCCGGCCCCGCGGTCGCCGCGTCCAGATGCGGCACGATCTCCTCGGCCGCGGCGATGTCGATCTCACCGCGGAACTCGAGCACCGTGTGCCCCCGCTCCCGCAGGACGCGCAGATGCCGGGTCAGCGGTGCAGATTCGTGCCGCACGACGCCATCGCCTCCAGCCTGCTCCGTGCGCGGGGTTCCGCGGGGACGGGCGGACGACGCCAACGCCGTTCGCCGTCAAGCAAGTTACCCTCGCTCGACAGATTTTGAGCATGTTCGATTGACATATGTCTTCGATTTGCGGTCGTCGGTGCGTCGCCCGACTGATTCTGCTCGGCGGGGATATCCGTCCCCTACAGGGCGGGGCGCAGGCCGCCCCGCGAGCGGCGGACCCGCGGAGGAGACATGACTGTGGTGACGGCGGGCGTGGTGGTGCTCGACTGCGCCGAACCCGAAAAACTGGCCGAGTTCTACCGGGAGTTGCTCGACGCGGAGGAGACCGAGGCGGGCGCCAACTGGGTGGAGCTCCGCCCCGCCGACGGCTTCCGGCTGGCGCTGCGCCGCGACATGAACGCGACCGCTCCGAGCTGGCCCCGCCCCGAGAACTCCCTCCAGGCGCACCTGGAGTTCGTGGTGGACGACCTCGACGCGGCGGAACGCCGGATCGTGGGCCTCGGCGGCCGCCCGCTGGAGGCGACCGATGCCGGCGGCCCGCTGGAGGAACGCGGCTACGCCGACCCGGCCGGTCACTCCTTCACCCTGCGCCGCGGCCCCTCCACCGCACCGAAGCAGGGCTGAGACCGCCCGCCCCGCCCGCCGGGCGCACGACACGGCCGGGCGCGGAGAACACGCTCCCCGCGCCCGGCCGTTGTGCGCCCCGAAGGGCTTCAGCGGCGGGTCAGTCGCGGCCCTTCTCCTTGTCGGTGACGGGCCAGGTGCCGGTGGAGCGCTCGATGGCCTTGGCGCCGGCCCGGTCCACGGCGCTGCGCACCGCCGCGAAGATCGCTCCCTGGATCGCGGCGGCCAGCAGGATCTCGCCCCAGCGGCGGTCCCGGTCCAGCGCGTCCGGCGCGTCGTCCTCGTGCCGGATCACCTTCCAGATCTTCTGGAAGGCGAGCCCGGCCAGGGTTCCGCCCGTCCAGCTCAGGGCGAACCCGATCGGTTTGTACGCCAGCGGCAGCTTCGACTTCTTGCTCTTCTTCGCCACGTGGATCTCCTAGCTCGGTCGGCTGTGTGGTTGGTCGGTCGGGGGCCGGGGGCGCCCTCGGGCGGGAACCTCCTCGTCGGCGCGGACCGGCCCCGGCGGGGTGCCGTCCCCGAACGGCCGCCCGCCCAGCTCCTCGCGGTGATGAGGCGTCAGCCAGCCCGACAGGTCGGGGCCGAGGGGGACGATGCGGGTCGGGTTGATGCCGGTGTGCACCTGGTAGTAGTGGCGCTTGATGTGGTCGAAGTCGACGGTGTCGCCGAAGCCCGGCGTCTGGTAGAGGTCGCGGGCGTACGCCCACAGCACCCGGTTCTCCGTCAGCTTCCAGCGGTTGCACTTGAAGTGGCCGTGATACACGGGGTCGAACCGCACCAGCGTGGTGAACAGCCGGATGTCCGCCTCGGTGATGGTGTCACCGACCAGATACCGCTGCCGCTCCAGCCGCTCGGCCAGCAGCTCCAGCCGGCGGAACACATCCCGGCACGCCGCCTCGTACTCCTCCTGACCGGTGGCGAAGCCCGCCCGGTAGACGCCGTTGTTGACGTCCCGGAAGACGTCCTCCATCACCGCGTCGATCTCGTCGCGCCGCTCCTTGGGATACAGGTCCGGGGCCCCGTCCCGGTGCAGGGCCGTCCACTCGGTGGCGAAGTCCAGGGTGATCTGCTGGTAGTCGTTGGTGACCAGCTTCCCCGACGGCACGTCCACGATCGCCGGCACGCTCACCCCGCCCGGGTAGTCCCGCTCCCGCCGGTCGTAGGCCTCGCTGAGATAGCGGATGCCGAGGACCGGGTCCCGGCCGCCTGGGTCCAGGGTGAAGCGCCAGCTGCGGTCGTCCTGGATCGGATCCACCACGGCCAGCGACACCGCGTCCTCCAGCCCGAGCAGCCGCCGGGAGATCAGCGCGCGGCTCGCCCAGGGGCAGGCCCGGCTGACCACCAGCCGGTACCGGCCCGGCTCCACCGGCCAGCCGTCCCGTCCGTCCGCCGTGATCCGGTCCCGGAAATGCGGCTTCGACCGCCGGAAGGCCTTCCTGCCGTAAGCACTGTTGCCGCCGTCCCCGCCGTCGCGGCTCATGGTCGCCTCCTCCTCGCCGTTCCCGTTCAGGTCCCTGTGACCGCGTTCCCCGTTTTCCGCGGCCGGCACGGTGTGACCTAGCCCGACCGGGGCAATCGCCCGACGTGAGTACACGATCGGATCGCAAGACCCGGATCACCGTGCTGGTGGCGCTCGGGGCCAATGTGGTGATAGCGGCGGCGAAGGCCGTGGGCGGGCTCGCCGTGGCCTCGCCGGCACTGCTGTCGGAGGCGGCGCACTCGGTGGCCGACAGCATGAACGAGGTGTTCCTGCTGGCCGCCCTGCGCCGCAGCCGACGCCCGCCGGACCGGCGCCACCCCTTCGGCTACGGCAAGGAGCGGTTCTTCTGGTCGCTCCTCGCCGCCGTGGGCATCTTCATCATGGGCGGCTGCTTCTCCTTCTACCAGGGCGTCGAGGCCCTGCACGGCGGCGGGGCACAGGCCACCGGCGGCTACACGACCGGACTCGTCGTGCTCGCTGTCGCCTTCCTCGCCGAGGGCGCCTCGCTGCTGCGCGCCCTGTACCAGGTGCGCCGGCAGGGCGGCGGACTGCGCGACCCGGCGCTGCGCACGGTGATCGCCGAGGACGGCACCGCCGTGCTGGGCGTGACCCTGGCCGCGGCCGGCATGGTGCTGCACATGACGACCGGGCAGGTGGTATGGGAGGCGTCCGCCTCGCTCGCCATCGGCGCCCTGCTCGTGTACGTGGCCTTCCGGCTCGGACGCGACGCCCGCGCCCAGCTGATCGGTGAGGCCGCCGACCCGGAGGCCGACGAGCGGATCCGGGCGCTGCTGCGGGCCCAGCCGGAGATCGACAGCGTGGAGGCGCTGTTCACCATGAAGACGGGCCTGGACACGGCTCTGGTGGCGGCCCGGGTCGACCTGGCACCGGGCCTGGACAGCGAGCGGGTGGAGGAGGTCGCCGTGCGCATCAAGCGGTCCATCTCCGGCATCGCGCCCGAGGCGGAGCAGATCTTCCTGGACGTCACCGACCACCGGGCCGCCGAGGCGTGCGAGGCATGGGAGAGCCCCGCCGCGACGGGGGAACGCGGCGGGGCCTGACACTCACGTGCCCGTCCCCGCGGACTTCATGCACACCGGACGGCAAGGAATCCGCCGAATCCCTCCGGAGCGGGCAGGCCGGTGGTGCATGAGGCCGCCCGAGGCGGCGGCGGACGGTCAGTCGCCGTCGACGGGCTCCAGCACGAACACCGGGATCTCCCGGTCGGTCTTCTTCTGGTAGTCGGCGTACGGCGGATAGGCCGCCACCGCCCGCTTCCACCACTCGGCCTTCTCCGCCCCGGTGACCTCACGGGCCGTCATGTCCCGCTTCACCGGGCCGTCCTGCAGCTCCACCTGCGGGTGGGCTTTCAGATTGAAGTACCAGACCGGGTGCTTGGGCGCCCCGCCCAGCGAGGCCACCGCCGCATAGCGTCCCTCGTGCTCGACCCGCATCACCGGGTTCTTGCGCAGCTTTCCGGACTTCGCCCCGCGGCTGGTGAGCACGACGACCGGGTAGTCCGTCCCCTGCAGGGTCGTCCCCTGGGTGCCGCCCGAGCGCTCGTACAGCTCCACCTGCTCCCGCACCCACCGGCTCGGGCTCGGTTCGTACTCTCCCTCAAGAGGCATGCTCATCCGTCCCATCGTCGTTCCGCTGTCGGCTGTGCCACTCCGATACAACACCGCGGACCCCCGGGGATCATCCGTGCGACACGGCCATCCGCAGGGCGAGGAACGTCATCACCGCGGCGGCCGTCAGAGCCGTCACCAGCCGCCCGCGATGCCCGGTCAGCGTCCGGCCCAGCAGCGCCCCGCCGCCGGCCAGCAGCACCTGCCAGCTCGCCGATGCGGCGAACGCCGCCGCCACGAACACCGCCTGCTCGGTGAAGGAGGCCGAGGCACCCGCTTGCGCGCCCAGCACCAGCGCCGCGAAGTAGATGACGGTGGTGGGGTTGAGCAGCGTGACACCGAGCAGCACGGCGTACGCCCGCAACGGGTCCGGGGGAGCGGGAGCGGTGCGGGTGGCGAGCCGGCTGTCGCGGTACTGCCGTACGGCGCCGCCCGCGCTCCACGCCGCCAGCGCGAGCAGCACCAGCACACAGGCCCAGCGCAGCGGCCCCAGCACCGGCCGCAGCGCGGACGCCAGGGCGGAGCCGCCCGCCGCCGCGGCGAGCGCGTAGAGGCCGTCGGCGGTGGCGACGCCGAGCGCCGCGCAGACGCCGGTGCGCAGCCTGGTGCGGGCGGTGAGGGAGACGAGATAGGTCCCGACGGCGCCCACGGGCACGGCGATGCCGTACCCGGCGAGCAGCCCGGAGACGAGGGCCGTGCTCATGAGCGCGGCAGGAGTGCGGATCTGGACATGAGGGGATCCTGCGGCTCCGGCCGAGCCCCGGACAACCCTTTTTTCTGCGGGCGTGAATTCCCGGCACCGAATGACATTGACAAAAAGTCAATGAACACAGGGCTGCGGGGGCGGAGGAGAAACCGTGGAATCCCTTGTTCCCCATCGCCGTACTGTGCAAAGGTGTGACGCCGTCGGCGTGCAGACAACGCATTCTTGAACGTCCCCGAGAGGAACGCAGCCGTGAAGCGCACCGGCCCGTCCGATTCCCCGGACTCGTCCCGCTCCTACGGCCTCACGGACGAGCAGCTGAGCGCCGAGCTCAAAACCTGGACGGGGGCCGCACCCGCGCTGCACCCCGTCGGGGAACTGCTGGACCGGCACTGGGAGGCGGCCTTCACCTACGCGGGCCTGTGCACCGGTGGCGCCCGCGCCGCCGGCATGCTCACCACCGCCGCGTTCACCCGGCTCTTCGGCGAGACCATGCGGCTCAGCGGCCCCACCTCCGCCTGGCGTCCACGGCTCCTCGTGACCGTCCGGCGCATCGCCGCCGAGTGGCACGCCGACGAGCGGCGGGACCTGCTCCACCCCTCCCTCAGGGCCGCCGCCGGAGACCCCGGGCGGCTGGCCGCGCTGCTGCTGCCGCGCCCCGAACGCCGCCTGCTCTCCGGGGCGTTCCAGCGGCTGAACGAGTCCGCACGGTGCCTGCTGTGGCACGCCGAGGCCGAGTCCGAACCGCTCGCCGTGCCCGCCCGGCTGCTCGGCACCGACGAGGAGAACGCCCGCCTGCAACTGGAGCGCGCCCAGGCCCGGTTCCGGGACGAATGCCTCCAGCTGCACCGCGAACTCGCCCCGGACCAGGAGTGCCGGAGCTATCTGCGGATGCTGGACGTCAGCTGCCGCCGCACCGGCGTCGCCCTCGACCCCGACCTGCGCAGGCACCTGCAGAGCTGCACCCACTGCCGGTACGCCGCGGACCAGCTCACCCGCTTCAACGACGGCATCGGCACCGCCCTGGCGGAGGCGGTCCTCGGCTGGCGCGCCCGGGACTACGTCACGAGCAGGGCCCGTGCGGCCGACGAGCCGGCCCGGCCGGGCGGGATACCGCCGGCCCGGCACCTGATGGATATCGCGCTGGCCGCCGGAGATCTCACCGGCGAGCGCACATTCGAAAACATCGTGGAATTCCCGGGCGCGGGCGCGGAGGCGTTCGACCAATTCGGTGGGAAAACGGGCCGTTCGCGGTATGCCGAGTCTTTTTCGCACCCCATTGCCGAGCCGCTTCCGGGGCAGACGTCCGATTCGTTCCCGGCGCCCCGCCGCACCGGCTCGCCGGCCCGGCGCGACCACCCCGCACCGGGACCCCGGCACGCCGCTCCCCGCCGCAGAGCCGTCCGCCGCAGCCACTTCGTCGCCGGTGTGCTCGGTCTGAGCGGCCTGATCGTCCTCCCGCTCGTCCTGTGGGCCGTCATCGGGTCCGACGACGACACCGGCAGTACCCCGCCGCGCGCCGGCGGCCCGGCCTCCCGTACACCGGGGGCCGGAGCGAGCCCGCCGGGCGGCGGCGACCCGTCCTGGATCGGCACCGGCCGGGTCATCGAGGGCGCCCTGCGCGGGCCACTGCGCAACACCACCTCCGGTCTGTGCGTCGGCCTCGCGGGCGGGCGGGCCGTCACCGGCGCGGAGGCCGTGCTCGCCCGCTGCTCCGGCTCCGACGACCAGCTGTGGACGTACGAGACCGACGGGCGGCTGCACAACGCCGCCGACCCCGAGCTGTGCCTCGACTCGCGCATCGGCTACGAGGTGCGCCTCGGCGCCTGCACCGGCGGCTCGGGCCGGCGCACCGACGTGCGCTACGACTACACCGTCCAGGGCACCCTCGTGCCCCGCTCCGACCAGCGGCTGGCGCTCGCCCCCGCCGCCACCGACGGCTCGGGCGCCCTCGTCCTGAAGGTCCGCACCGACGACGACCCCCAGCGCTGGACGCTCGGCACCGCCGTCCCGGCCGACCCCCGCCTGAAGGCCGTCCACTGGGACACCGAGCCGACCGGCCCCGCCCGGCTCACCGGCCGCCCGCGCCGCTGATCCTGCCCCTTGAGTCAGGGGCCGGTGCCGGGCTGCAGCACCGTGAGGAACACCTTGGAGGAGTTGCCCGCCACCGGCACCTCACCGGCCTTCCAGGGCACCCGCAGCGGCTCCCGCTCGTCCGGCGGGGTGACCAGCAGCGCGGCCGGCCGGGCCGTGCGGGCGCCGGAGATCCCGGGGCTCGAATAGCGCAGTCCCGCCCAGGCGCTCTCGCCGGGCGCCAGCGTCACCCTGCGCGGCTCGCCGGGGGTGCGCACCGGGTCCGGGCCGAGCTGCCGTCCGGCCGCGTCCACGAACGCGGCACCCGGGTAGCCGTACACCGTGCAGGTGCGCGAGGAGCCGTTGGTCAGCACCACCGGGAAGTTGCGCTGCCCGGCCCCCGGATCCATCCGGCCGATGCTCGCGCTCAGTTCGGACGTCCGGCAGCGGCTCGCGGACGGCAAGCTCGTGGCCGGCGCAGACGACGCCGCCGACCGGGACGCCTCGGCCGGCTCGGACCGCTCGGCCGTACCCGTGGCGGGGGAACGCGCGGCGGAGCGCACGGACGCGGCGACGGTGTCGCTCGGCACGGCCGGTGGAGGGGAGGAGAGCGAACTCCGCCCGGCGGGAGCGGAGGGAGCAGGGGTCGCGCCGCTGGTCTGGGTGCCGCAGGCCGCGAGGGTGCCGAGCACCGCCACCGCGCTCGCGAGCCACACCGGGCGCCGTGCGTACGCCATGGTCCACCTCTCTCACCGGGGCCCGGACGCGGTGGTGCGGCGGGCCCGCGCTCACTGTTCCTCCAGTACCCCGAGTTCCGCCCAGATGGTCTTGCCCTCCGCGGTGTGTCTGCTGCCCCAGCGCTGGGTGAGCTGGGCGACCAGCAGCAGCCCCCGGCCGCCCTCGTCCCAGGTCTTGGCCCGGCGCAGATGCGGCGCGGTGTGATTGGTGTCGGACACCTCGCAGATCAGCGTGGAGCCGTCGTGGATCAGCCGCAGCCGGATCGGCGGGGCGCCGTACCGGATGGCGTTGGTGACCAGTTCGCTGACCACCAGCTCCGCCGTGAAGGAGGCGTCGGTGAGCGCCCAGACGCCGAGCTGGTCCAGGACCTGCTTGCGGATGGGGGCGACCAGCGCCGGATCGGCGGGGATGTCCCAGGTGGCGACCTGGGAGGACGGCAGCCCGTGGGTGCGGGCGACCAGCAGCGCCACGTCGTCCGCCGTGCCGCCCGGCTGGAGCAGTGTGTGCAGCACGCGGTCGCAGGTCTCGTCCAGCGGGCCCGAGGGCGCGTGCGCCAGCGCCTCGCAGAGCAGCGCGTGGCCGGCCTCCGCGTCCCCGGTGCGTGACTCGAGCAGTCCGTCGGTGTAGAAGGCGAGCACGGTGCCCTCGGGCAGGTCGATCTCGGTGGACTCGAAGGGGAGCCCGCCGAGTCCCAGGGGCGGCCCGGTGGGAAGGTCGAGCTGCCGGGCAGGGCCGTCGGGCGGGATGATCACGGGCGGCGGATGCCCGGCCCGGGCCAGGGTGCAGCGGCGCGACACCGGGTCGTACACCGCGTACAGACAGGTCGCGCCGATCTCGCCCGGGCTGCCGTCGCCCGACTCCTGCGACAGGTGCAGCACCAGGTCGTCGAGGTGGGTGAGGAGTTCCTCCGGGGCCAGGTCGATGTCGGCGAGGGTGCGCACGGCCGTGCGCAGCCGGCCCATGGTCGCCGAGGCCGTTATGCCGTGCCCGACGACGTCGCCGACCACCATCGCCACCCGCATCCCGGACAGCGGGATCACGTCGAACCAGTCGCCGCCCACCCCGGAGCGCGCGGCCGGGAGATAGCGGGAGGCCGCCTCGACGGCGGCCGTGCTCGGCAGATGACGGGGGAGCAGACTGCGCTGCAGGGTCAGTGTCGTCTCGCGCTCGCGGGAGTAGCGGCGGGCGTTGTCGATGCAAACGGCGGCGCGTGCGCTGACCTCCTCGGCCAGCAGCACGTCGTCGTGGGTGAACGCCTCCGGGCGCCGGTAGCGGGTGAAGGCGGCGACGCCGAGCGTGGTGCCGCGCGCCTGGAGCGGCACCGACAGCATCGAGTGGACGCCGAACCGTTCGATCTGGGCGGCCCGGACCTCGTCCACCTGCAGCCACGGGTCGAGATCGCCGGCGGACACCGAGGCGATGATGCTGTGCCCCGCGATCAGCGAGTCCGCCTGGGGCGCCGCGGCCGGGTAGACCACCACCTCACCGGTGTCGGCGACCGACTCGGGGCTGCCCGGGATGACGGAGTGATGGGCGACCCGGCGCAGGACGACGGGCGGGTTCAGCGGGCTGACGGGATCACTGCCCGGCTCCTGCGGCTCCAGCAGGTCGACGCTGACGAAGTCGGCGAGCGCGGGCACACAGACCTCGGCCAGCTCCTGGGCGGTGCGGGTGACGTCGAGGGTGGTGCCGATGCGGATGCTGGCCTCGTTGACCAGCTGCAGCCGCTCTCTCGCCCGGTACTGGCCGGTGAAGTCGTGGGCCGTCACGCACACCCCACGCACCCGGCCGGCCTGGTCGGTGAGGGGGGCCATCCTGGCCAGCCAGGCGTGGGCGCGCGTCTCGCCGGTGGCCTTCATGAAGGTCTCCATGTCGTGCCGCCGCCCGGTGCGCAGCACGTGGCGCAGGTTCTGCTCCAGCTCGGTGTGCTGGTGCCGGCCGCCCACGTCGGTGGGCCTCAGGCCCCGCAGATACTCGGCGGGCAGCCCGAGCAGCTCGGCCATCGCGTCGTTGACCCCGCGCAGCCGCAGATGCTCGTCGAACACCATGGTGGCGCAGGGCGACTGGGACACGGCCGCCCGGACCAGCGGATCGTCGGTCTGCTCGTCGTCCGGGGGCTTGAGCGGCGACACCGCGAGCCAGTCCCCGGGCCCCTCCCCGTCCCGGTCCCTGCGGTGGGCGAGGATCCAGGCGGTGACGGTGGTGCCGTCCCGGTGCCGCAGGGTGAGGGTGCCGCTCCACCGGGCGTCCACCGGGGGCCGCGGCGTGGGCTCCTCCTCGGCCAGCAGCTCGGCGGCCGGGCGGCCGACGACCTCCTCCGCCGTGTGGCCCAGCAGCAGCCGCGCACCCTCGTTCCACTGCGTGAGGGTGCCGTCGGCGGCGATCACGGCCCGGGCCGTCTCGGCATCGTCGAACGGGTCGTCCGGACTCATCGTCGCCACTCCATCGCGCACACTCACCGTGAACCGGTGTATCGCCTGAGTTCCAGCCTAGTGTGTCGGGAGGCCGCGTGGTTCCGGAGTACCACTCGACCCGGGGAAGCGGCCCGCGCGACCGGCGGTCGTCCCCGCGTCAGCCGGACTCCGGATCCGGTCCGGACGGTGCCGCGTGCCCCGGGCCGGTCCGGGCCCGCTCCACCGCCGCGGCGGGCTGCCGGTGCGCGGTCAGCGTGTACCTGCGGGCCTGGTCGAGCGGCCGGCGCACCTCCACGTACTCGCCGTGCGGCAGCCGTTTGATCACCCCGGTCTCCCTGCCGTGTTCCACCAGCTCGAGGTCGCGCAGCTGCAGCCCGAGGCAGATGCGGCGGGTGACCACGAAGGCCACGGCCGGGACGACGAACACCGCGACGCGCACCGCCCAGGTGACCGTGTTGATCGACAGATGGAGCCGGGTCGCCACGAGGTCGTTGCCGCCGCCCGCCAGCAGCACCAGATACAGGCTGATCCAGGCCGCGCCGATGCCGGTGCGGACGGGACGGTTGCGCGGCCGGTCCAGGATGTGGTGCTCGCGGTCGTCCTTGGTGAACCGGGCCTCCAGGAACGGATACACGCCGATGAACGCCAGCAGCAGCGGGAAGACCACGATCGGGATGAACACCCCCAGGGCCAGCGTGTGTCCCCGCAGATCGATCTCCCAGCCCGGCATGATCCGCACCAGCCCCTCGGCGAATCCCAGGTACCAGTCGGGCTGCGCGCCGGTGGAGACCTGGTCGGGGCGGTACGGCCCGTAGGCCCAGACCGGGTTGATGGTGGCCACCCCCGCGAGCAGCGCCAGCACTCCGAAGACCAGGAAGAAGAAGCCGCCGGCCTTCGCCAGGTAGACCGGGAGGAACGGGGCGCCCACGACATTGCGCTCGGTCCGGCCGGGCCCCGCGAACTGGGTGTGCTTGTGGTGGACCACCAGCAGCACATGGGCCACCACCAGCGCCGCCATGATCCCCGGGATCACCAGCACGTGCAGGGAGTAGAAGCGGGCCACCACGTCGTCGCCGGGGAACTCGCCGCCCAGCAGCGACATCGACAGATACGTCCCCACCACCGGCACCGACAGCAGCGCGCCGTCCACGAACCGCAGCCCGGTGCCGGACAGCAGGTCGTCCGGCAGCGAGTAGCCGAAGAGGCCCTCGAACAGGCCGAGGAACAGCAGCAGCCAGCCGAACAGCCAGTTGACCTCGCGCGGCTTGCGGAAGGAGCCGGTGAAGAAGTGCCGCATCATGTGCGTCAGCATCCCGGCGACGAACACCAGCGCCGCCCAGTGGTGCAGCTGCCGGATCAGCAGCCCGCCGCGCACCTCGAAGCTGATCTCCAGCGTGGAGGCGTACGCCTCGGACATCCGCACCCCGTTCAGGGGCGTGTAACTGCCGTGGTACGTCACCTCGTTCATCGACGGATGGAAGAACAGCGTCAGATACACGCCGGTGAGGACCAGCACCACGAAGCTGTACAGACAGATCTCGCCCAGCAGGAAGGACCAGTGGTCGGGAAAGACCTTGCGCAGATACTTCCGGCCCAGCCTGTGGATGCCGAGCCGCCCGTCGAACCAGTCGGCGAGCCGTTCCCCTCTTCTTGTGCCGTCCATGGGCGCCCTCCCGTGTACGCACCTGACAGCCCTGTGACGGAATAGGGGGGCCGGTCTGTGACACACCTCGCCGGGCGTGTGACGCGGGTCTCATGCGCACCTCACTGCCCGCGCCCGGCAGGTACCGCTGCGTATCCCCTGTGACCTGGGGCTATTTACGACCCAGTACCCGAGCGGTACCGTGAAGCCATGCCAGCTCTCAACGTGGAGTTCAGTGACCGCGAGCTAGAGGACCTGCGGCAGATCGCCAAGGAGCGCGGTACGTCCATGAAGGCGCTCGTGCGCGAGGCGGCGGCGGCCGACATAGCCCGCCACCGGGCGCTTCAGGAGGGGGCGGAGGCCTTCCGCCGCTTCTTCTCCTCCCATGCCGACGAGTTCGCGGCCGCCTTCCCGGACGACGAACCTCCCGCCAAGGGTGAGGGGCGGGTCGCCTGACCCATGGCATCCGTCCTCCACATCGACGTGCCCTGGCTGCTCCAGCGGCACGAGGAGGTCCTCCCGGACCAGCCCGTCATCAACGACTTCTCCGCGCTGGTCGCCGCCGTCGCCCGGCACCGCGTGGACCCGCCGCGCCTCGGTGTGGACTCCGACCCCGCCTGGCGGGCCGCGGCCCTGCTGCACACCCTCGCCGTGCTCCGGCCGCTGCCGTCGGCCAACGCGCGTTTCGCCTGTGCGACCGCGGTGGCGTACATGTTCGTCAGCGGCGTCGGCATCGACCCGCCCTACGGGGCGCTGGTCGACCTGGCGCGCGATCTGATGTCCGGTGAGACCGACATCTACGGGGCCGCCGACCGGCTCCGCTCCTGGCAGATCTGACCGCCGGACGCGGCGGACGCTCGAGGCGGGGGAGCGGTGTGCGGCCCCTCGGGCCGCCGGCCGAGGGCGGGAGGAGAACGGGGCCGGCGGCCGTTCGCGCAGGAGAGCCGCCGTCCTGCGCCTGACCTCCGAGAAGGGCCGTGACCAGTTGACTACGCCCCGGCGTGCGCCGGGAGCGTGCGCGGCGCGGTCGGCTGGGGCGTGCCGTTCACACGGGGTGTGCGGACCGCCCGAAAACCCGGACCGAAAGTCGTTTCGAGGAAGAACGCACCCCTTTTTCTTTCTGACTTTTTGTCAACGCGCAGATCTTCCTCATGCACCTTGTTGCACATGTGCCGCTTGTGCGAGAGTGAGCCATCCGCGGGGGGTAAAGACCGGGGATCGCACACGTGTTGAGCAACCGGGTCCGATTCACCGGCGGTGAATTCGCGCTCCCCGCGCTCACGCCAAAGAGGTATGAACCAGTCGGGCTTCCTTTTCGGCGTACCGCAACTCCTGTGTCACCTGCGCGTGGGAAGGAACCATCTCAGTGCCCACCCCCCACCCCCCTCGACCTCCGTTCCCGCCGCCCGGCGGGGATCACGGTGAGTCCGACGAGTCCCTCGCCGCCCGGCTGCGGGGCCGTCCGGAGGGCGAGGCCGCCGATTCCGTCGCGCTGCTGACGGCTCGGCACTGGCAGTCCATGTACGACTACGCCACCGTCTGCCTCGCCTCCTCGGGGCGGCTCGCGGCCATGGTCGCCGCGGCCGCCCTGCACCGCGTCCTGAACCGGGTCACCGCCGGGGAATCGGCCGCCGCGCTGCGCCCGGAACTCCTGGTGGCCGTACGGGACACGGTCCGCGCGTGGGCGGAAGACGATCGAATAACAAATGCGCTGCCGGGCTTGCAGAAACCGGCGGGCGGGCGCGGCATGCGCGCCGCCACCACCCTGACTCCGGAAAATCGCACGCTCGCCCAGCGGGCATTTCGGTCGCTGCCCGGACATGCGCGCTGTTTGCTCTGGCATGTCGAGGTGGAGGCCGAACCCATATCCGTGCCCGCCGGACTGCTCGGCATGGACGCCGACATCGCCTCGGGCACTCTCGAACAGGCCCGGGACAGATTCCGTCAGGCATGTCTCCATGCCCATCAAGAACTGGCACCGAGCAACGACTGCCGGTTCTACAACCGCCTGCTCGACGTCCCGATCCGCCGTGGCGGGGGCCTGCTGCCGGACGTGCGCAACCACTTGGCGGAGTGCCGCCACTGCCGTGACGCGGCGGACCAGCTCGGCCACTTCGAGGGCGGTCTCGGCACCCTCATCGCCGAGGCGGTCCTCGGCTGGGGCGCCCGCCGCTATCTCGACTCCCGCCCCGGCCGCTCCTCCTCCGGCCACGGCGGGCGCACTGCGCGCCGCGGACGCCGCCGCGGCGGTCACGGCGGTCACGGCGGCAGCGGACGCCACGGGCTGCTGGCCCGCATCCCCGTCCCGGCCCGGCTGCACGACCTGAGCCTGCCGGATCCGGTGCGCTCGACCCGGACGCTGCTCACCGGTCTCGGCGCCGTGTCGGCCGGCGTGCTGGTCAGCGTGCTCATCGCCGGACCCTCCTCGCCGGGCGGCGGGGGCGCCGACCCCACCGGAGCCAGGAGCAGCGCGGGCGGCCGGGGCGTCGTGCCGTCGGTGTCCCCGCCCGGCGTCGCCGGACTGCCCACGGCAGCGGGGCAGGTGCGGCTGCGCAACGCCGGCTCCGGGCTGTGCCTCGACACCCGGGGCGAGCCCCGGGACGGGGCCGGCATCCGGCTCGCGGACTGCTCCCCGGGCTGGAGCCAGCAGTGGACGATCGAGGATGACGGGCTGCTGCGCAGCGTCGCCGACCCCGGGCTGTGCCTGGACTCGCACAAGGACGCCGGTGTCGTGGTGCTGGGCACCTGCGTCGAGCCGGACGACGGGCGGGGCGACGACGTGCGCTACGACCTGACCCCGCTCGGCGAGCTGCTGCCCCGCTGGGACCCGCAGCTGGCCCTCACCCCGGCGGGCCTCGACGCGAACGCTGACATCGTCGTCAAGGTGCGGGACCAGACGACGGGCCAGCGCTGGGTGACCGACCCGGTGGGCGACACCGCCTCCGGTTCGCTGTCGATCAGCGACTCCGCCACCCGGGCGGCCCGGCACGCCTCGCTGACCGAGCCCCTGTCATGAGGTGAACCGCCCCGGCCGGGACAGGCCGACGTGCGCCCCAGCCCGGGTGGGCAAGGGTCGGCCTCGGCCGGGGCGGGTGAGGGCCTGCCTCGGCTGGGGGGCGAGGGCCTGCCCCCGGCCAGCACGGGGCAAGGGCATGTCCCGGCCGAAGCGAGCGAGGGTCTGCCTTGGCCAGTGCGGGCCAAGGTCCGCCGAGCCGGGGCGGGGCTGAGGCTCGCCCGCGCGAGCGGGCAAGGGTCTGCTTCGGTCAGCCCCGGCGGGGGCGCGAGCGTCACTCCGGCCGGGGCGGATGCCCGCCGGCCCGCCAGGCCGGGCCCTGGACCTGCCATTCGGATCTCGCCGCGCGATGCGAGCTCTGGCCCGCACATCTGCGGCGTTGTCGTCGGTCGGCGACTTCCCCACGCTCGGGCTGCGTCGAGCGGGAGGACCTCCTCGCGTCGCCGCCCTCCTCCGCCCTGCAGCTGCACGCACCAGACCCCGCTCGGGCCGGCGGAAAGGGCACCGCCACCGGAAGCGACAAGATCCGAAAGACAGCCCTAGATTAGATCAACGGATGTGACGCCGGCGCACCCGGCGTGCCCGGACAGGGCGAGAGTGAGGTCCAGTTCGGCCAGCAGACAGCGGATCACATGCTCGACGCCCGCCTGCCCGTCGAGCCCGAGCCCGTAGACGTACGGCCGCCCGAGCAGCACCGCCCGCGCACCGAGCGCCAGCGCCTTGAACACGTCGTCGCCGGTGCGCACCCCGCTGTCGAACAGCACCGTGAGCCGGTCGCCCACGGCCTCCACCACGCCCGGCAGCGCGTCCGCCGCGCCGATCGCCCCGGCCACCTGACGGCCGCCGTGGTTGGACACCACCACCCCGTCCATCCCGGCGTCGGCCGCGAGCCGCGCGTCGTCGGGGTGCAGCACGCCCTTGAGGATGATCGGCCCGTCCCAGTTCTCCCGCAGGAAGGCAAGGTCCGGCCAGGTCTTGGCCGGGTCGGAGAACATGCCGACGAAGTGCAGCACCGCCGCGTTGAGGTCCTCGTGCACGGGCTTGGCCAGTCCCGCCTGGAAGGCGGGGTCCGAGAAGTAGTTGGCGGTGCCCACCCCGCGCAGGAACGGCAGATACGCCTGGTCGAGGTCGCGGGGGCGCCAGGACAGCAGGGGAGTGTCCAGGGTGACCACCAGCACGGAGTACCCGGCGGCCTTCGCCCGCCCCAGGAAGCTGCGGGCCACCTCCGGATCCTTCGGCCAGTACAGCTGGAACCAGCGCTCCGCGTCGCCCATCGCCTCCGCGACCTGCTCCATCGGCGTGCTGGAGGCGGACGACAGGATGAACGGCACGCCCTGGGCGGCG
>NZ_BAAAIZ010000009.1:94674-128568 GCF_039526425.1 Streptomyces thermospinosisporus | reverse complement strand
CCGTCTCGCCCTCCGGGTGCATGATCGACAGCACCCCGACGGGCGCCAGCGCCAGCGGCGCCGGGAGCGAGCGGCCCAGCACCTCGACCGACAGATCGCGCTCGTGCACGTCCCGCAGCATGCGCGGCACGATCCGGCGGCGTTCTAGGGCCGCCCGGTTGGCGCGCGCGGTGCTGCCGTCGCCGGCGCTGCCCGCGACATAGCCGACCGGACCCGGCCCGAGCCGCCGCTCCGTCAGCTCCTCCAGCCGGGTCAGATCCGTGGGCAGCCGGGGCACGGTCCCCGACATGCCGTTCAGATAGATCTCGTACTGGAAGTCCGCCCAGTGCTTGCCCATACGAGCCGACCCGCCTTTCCACGTCACACCGTCCGGCCTGCCGGCCCGACCATACCGGCGGGTACGCGGAAACGTACCTGCTCGGAGGGCACCGGATCGGGGATCGGATCGGTGCAGGGGCCCAAGCGTTCAGGATCCGTCCGCGGCGAAGCGGTCAGCACCCGTCCGCGCCCGAAGCGATCGGCACCCGTCCGCGGCGAGCGATCAGGACCCGGCCGCGGCGAGGATCCGGGCCAGCTCCCGGGGGCGGGAGAACATCGGCCAGTGGCCGGTGTTCATGCGGACCAGCTCCCAGCGGCCGCTGCGCAGCAGCTCGTTCACCGCCGGCATCGGCTCCTCGCCGTCCAGCAGGCACTTGACGTAGGTGGCGGGCAGCTCGACCAGTTTTCCTTGCAGGACGGCGGGTTCGGTGAGGCTGGCGCCAGGGTGAGGGGTGGCGCGGGACAGGAGAAGGTCGATCTGCTGGTCCGTCAGTTCCTGGCCCGCGAACTCCCCCCGGGGCAACGGCGGCCAGAAACCGCCGTGCTCCTCGATGGAGCGCCGCACCTCCTCGCTCGGCCAGCCGGACAGGAACGTCTCCCCGTCCACCGGGACATTGGCGTCGACGAACACCACCCGCCCCAGCCGGTCGCCGATCCGCTCGGCGGCCAGGCCGACCGGTATCCCGGCGTAGCTGTGCCCGACGAGCACGACATCCCGCAGGTCGAGGCGCTCCACCTCCGTCACCACGTCCTGCACATGGGTCTCCAGCCCGGCCGGGACCCCCTGCCGCTCGGCCAGTCCGGACAGCGTCAGCGGGTGGGCGTCGTGCCCGGCCGCCCGCAGCTCGGCCGTCACCTCGTCCCACGCCCACGCACCGAGCCACGCACCTGCCGCAAGCATGAATCGCGTCATGCCCGGACTCTAAGCCCCGCCACTGACAACGCCGTTCGCCCACCGCCGGCGGCGGGGCCGTTCCCGGGACTCCCGGAACCGGTCCTCGATCGCCACGAGACCGACCGATCATGAACATCGGGGCTCCGGAACCGCTCTGCGGAGGACAGAAACGGAATGTTTCAGGCCTATTAACGAACAGCTAGGTTTCGGCCATCTGGCAATTTCCCACACACCGTAGCCGTGTGATTACGCGGTCGACGCGCGTCCCTCCCGTGACTTCCCGCCACTGATTCAACACGCAAGGTTACTGAAATCCGCACGGTAGAGATGAGTTTCCGCGGCGGACTCGGCAGACTCCGGCACGCCGGTTCGGCACCGACCGAGCTCGAGCCGGCGCTTTCACACGAGCGGAAGGATGCACACAATGCGGAACACCGCGCGCTGGGCCACCACCCTCGGCCTCACGGCCGCCGCCGTCCTCGCACCCCTGGCGGGTGCCGCGTCGGCAGCCCCGGGATCCGGCCCGTCCGCGCTCTACGCCCCCTCGGCCCTGGTGCTGACCGTGGGTCACGGCGAGAACGCGATGAGCGCCACACCGGAACGCGCGGTCACCTTGACCTGTGCCCCCCGGCCCTCGGGCACCCACCCCGCCGCCGCCTCGGCCTGTGACGAGCTGCGCGGCGTGGGCGGCAACCTCAGCGCCCTGACGATGCGCCCGGGCGTCTTCTGCACCAAGCAGTACGACCCGGTCGTCGTCACCGTCGACGGCGTCTGGGAGGGCAAGCGCGTCTCCTACGAGCGCACCTTCGGCAACGCCTGCGTGATGAACGCGCACGGCTCTGCCGTCTTCGCCTTCTGAGACCGGGATCGCACGGTTCCCGTGACCGCGCGGCGGTTCGCAGATTGGGGAGTGCGAGCCCCTCGCGGAACGTGCGATCTCGCGCAAGGAGGCCGGCGGGCGGAGTGGGGCCGCCCGCCGGCCTTCGGCCCTTGCGCACCGGGCCCGAAGTGCACGCGCATGTGCACTCGGGCCCCTTTCTGCATCAGGGACCGGGACGCCGCTTGCTGCGTCGGAGCCCGACGGCTCAGCCCCGGTCCCGGTGGCTGGTGTCGCACCACGGATAGCGCCGGCTGCGGCGGCAGGTGCACAGGGCGACCCGGAAGCGGTCCGAGCGCAGGACCGTTCCGTCCTCCAGCTCCACCTCCACCGGACCCTCCACCAGCAGCGGGCCCTTGCGCTGGACGGTGACGCGACGCGGGGTGTCAGACGGGGAGTTCGGCACGGATCACCAACAGTTCCTCGGTGTTCTCGGACGCGGGCAGCAGCCCGCGCTCGCGCAGCCAGTCCGCCCTGGACCGCAGCACCGGACCGAACGCGATGCGCCGGCGCCGTGTCACCGCGGCCTTCAGACCGGCCGTGCGCAGCAGACCCACGGTGACCTCGGGCCCGCTGAGCGCCGACTGGACCAGCAGCAGCACACCGCCCGGCCGCAGCCGCTCGGGCGCCTGTACACAAAGCCGGTCGAGGATCAGGCGGCCGTCGCCGCCCGCGTCCCAGGCCCGGGCCGGGCCGCGCGGCAGCTCTCCGTCCGCGGGGGCGGGCACGTACGGGGGGTTGGCCAGGATGAGGTCGAACGTCCGGTCGGCGACCGGGGTGAACAGATTGCCGCGGCAGACGCGGACCGGGACCCGCGCCCGCCGCGAATTGAGGCGGGTCGCCCACACCGCCCGCCGGGAGACGTCGACCGCCGTGACCCGCAGCCCGCGGCGGGCGGCCGCCAGGGCGAGCGCGCCCGAACCGGTACCGACGTCGAGCACCTCTGCGCCCGCCGGGACCGGCTCGTCCGCCAGCGCGTCGGTCAGCAGCTCGGTGTCTTCCTGCGGGGCGTACACACCAGGGGGTGCCAAGAGATTCACGCACCACCGGGTACCCCGTGATTCACGGGACATGAGTGAGCTCCGGCGACAGCGGTGTACGCAGTGACGAGCGGCCCTCCCGCCAGTGGGCCAGCAGGGCCTCGCCGAGCCGGTCCTCGAGGAACTCGGTGGCGTCCACCCCGAAGGCGATGTCCCGCTCCAGATGCGGCTCGTCCTCCAGCAGACCGCCGATGACGTCGTGCCGCACGACCTGCTCGTGCACCGCGTCCGCCTCGACGTGCTCGTCGTAGAAGTGCTCGGCGGCCGGGCCGGCGCCGGTACGGCGCATCGCCTCCGCGAGCCGCCGGGAGCCCGGGGAGGAGGTGATCTCGACGGTCGCGAAATGCCCCACCAGGGCGCCGCGCAGCGCCCGGTGCAGCCCGAACAGGGACATCAGGTTCACCGTCGCCAGCAACTCCGCGCGCGCCGCGTCCAGATAGCGGCCATAGGTGGTGTCCAGGCCCAGGTCCGTCATCAGGTCCGCGAACAGCTGGGCGTGCAGCCGCTCGGCCCGGCCGCCGCCGTACTCGTCGAACTCCACCGCCGCCATCGCCGCCTTCGCCCGCCCCCGCAGCCGCGGCAGCACCCAGGCGTGCGGGTCGGCCTCCTTGAGGTGGTAGAGCGAACGCTGCGCGGCGTACTCCCGGAGCTGCCACAGCTCGCCCGTGTCCCGCAGGAAGTGACTGACGCCCGTGCCGTCCACCGGCTCCACCAGCAGCCCGGCGAGGGCCTCGTCGGCCCCCTGGTGCACGGTGGCGTCGGCGCGGAGCGCGGTGAGGAAGCGGTCCTCCAGGGCGGCCCGGGTGCGCAGCAGCTCCGGGTCCCACTCCAGATCCGGCGGCACGCCCGCGAAACCGCGGTAGTGCAGCTCGTAGCAGAGATACAGCGCGAGCTGCAGATCATCTCCGTAGGCGGGGGAGCCGGCGATGTCACCGGGCGGGGGCAGGGGACCGGTGCCGCGCAGATGGTCCAGCACGGATGCGCTGAGCGGACCGCGGGCCTCAGGCAGCTGAGGTTCATGGCTGTGCATGCATCCCCGGGTACCCCGAACGGGCCCCGCCATCCGGTCCGCACGGTCCTCCGGGGCGCGGCCGGCCGTCAGGCCATCTGGCGCCGCACCAGCTCGTGCAGGCGGCCGCCTGTGTCGGCGAGGAGCTGGGCGGGTGGGCCCTGCTGGACGACCTTGCCGTCCTCCATGACGATCACGCGGTCGGCGTCCAGCACCGTCGACAGCCGGTGCGCGATCACGATGCGGGTCGCCTGCAGCGCCTTGGTGCTCTCGATCACGGTGCGCTGGGTCTCGTTGTCCAGGGCGCTGGTCGCCTCGTCGAAGAAGATGATCCGCGGCCGGCGGATCAGCGCCTGGGCGATCATCAGCCGCTGCCGCTGGCCGCCGGAGACGGCACCGCTGCCGGAGACGATGGTGTGCAGCCCCATCGGCATCCGCTTGATGTCCTCGGCCAGCCCCGCCATCTCGGCGGCGGCCATGACCTCCTCCGGCGTGTACGGCTCGGTGCCGCAGATGACGTCCATGATCGAGCCGGTGAACGGCTGGGCGTGCTGGAGCACCACACCGCACTGCCGGCGCACCGCCGACTGGTCGAGCGCCGCCAGGTCCTGGCCGTCGTAGAGCACGCTGCCCGACAGCGGCCGGTCGAAGCCGATCAGCAGCCTGAGCAGCGTGGACTTGCCGCAGCCGCTGGGGCCGACGATCGCCACGAACTCACCGGGCCGCACCTCGAAGGACACGTCGTCCAGGACCAGCGGCCCGTCGTCGGAGTAGCGGAAGGACAGCCGCCGCGCCTCGATCGCCCCGGTCAGCGGCCCCGGCCTGGTGCTGCTCGCCCGCACCTCCGGGGTCGCCTCCAGCACCGGCTTGATCTGCTCGAACAGCGGCAGCGCGGCCACCCCGGAGACGAACGCGCCGGTCAGCTGGGTCACCGAGGTCAGCACCATCGTCACCGAGGTGTTGAAGGTGAGGAACTCCGCCGCCGTCATCGAGCCCCGGGCCGGCCCGGCCAGCAGCATGAACATCGCCAGCGTGCACAGCGGCAGATACACCGCGCTCAGCACCGCGTTCAGGTTCTTGATCCGGCCCGCCTTCTGCTGCAGCTCACGGCTGCGCGCGAACTGAGACGCCCAGGCCGCGTACGCGTAGTTCTCCGCCGCCGCCACCCGCAGCTTGGGCAGCCCGCGCAGCGTCTGGAAGGCCTGGTTGTTCAGCTTGTTGGTGAGCACCACGAGCCGCCGCTGCCAGCGCACCTGCCACAGCCCGAGCCCCAGGAACACCCCGGCGACGACGGTCAGCATGCCGAGCGCGGCCAGCGCCATCGGCACGCTGAACCACAGCAGCAGCCCCAGGTTCACCGCCCCCACGGTCACCGACTGGGTCACCGTCGGGCCCACCCCGGCGAGCAGCCGGCGGATCGCGCTGATGCCCATGGCGGCGCTCGCCAGCTCACCGGTGGACCGCTCGGTGAAGAAGCGGGTCGGCAGCCGCAGCAGCCGGTCCCAGACGGCCGGCTGCAGCGTGGCCTCCACCCGGCCCTCCAGCCGCAGCAGGGTGAGGTTCTGCAGCAGCATGAACGCCGCCGCCACCACGCTGCTGAGGATCACCGCGAGACACACCTGCACGATCAGCTCGGTCTGCGCCTTCGGCACGTACTCGCCGAGCACCTTTCCGGTGGCGACCGGCACCAGCGCGCCGAGGGCCACCGTGACCAGACCGCCGAGCACCAGCCGCGCCAGGTCGGCGCGGGTGCCCGTCAGGCAGAACCGCATCAGCCCGAGCGGGCCGAGCCTGCGCTCCGGCAGCGGCCGGTAGAACATCACCGCACGCGGTTCGAACTCCTCCGCGTTGGCCTTCTCGATCGGCGTCTCCCGGCCGGTCGACGGATGCACCGCCACATAGCCGCCGCGCCGCCACAGCAGCGCCACCGGGGCACCCGACAGGGCCCGGTGCCCCACCAGCGGGCCCACGTTCTCCCGCCACCAGCGGCCGGTCAGCCGCACGGCACGGGTCCGCAGCCGGGAGGCCACCGCGATGCGCTCCACCGGGTCAAGACGGCTGTCCCCGGCGGCCGCCTGCGCGGCGTCCGCGAGCGTGATGCCCGCCGCCCGCGCCACCAGCCTGCACGCCGCGTACGTGGCGTCCGCGTCGGCCGCCGTGGTGCGCTGCGCGGACCGCTTGCCGATCGCGGCGAGCAGCGTCCGGTCGGCCTGGGCCCGTACCGCCTCACCGGCCCTGATGCCCTCCGCGGTGCGCGTCTCGTGGGTGTGCTCCAGCTGCTCGATCCAGCGGTCCAGGGTGGTCATCAGCCGGTACTGCTGATCCACCATGGACTGCCACAGAGCGGGGTCCATCAGCAGATCGGCCGCCGCCTCGGCCCCGTACAGCGAGCCGTACTGCACGCTGCCGGGCGGCACCTGCATCCAGAAGACCTCGTCGTCGGCGGGCGCCGACCCCCGCTCGCTCGCCATCGGCGCCTGGAACAGCACCGCCAGACTGCGGCCGACGCCCAGTGCGAGGGCGTACTCCAGCGGGCTCGTCGTCGGCGGCACGTACTGCGGGTTGCCGTACTCGTCGTAGGACCAGGTGGCGGTGTCCGCCGGCTGGTACAGCTCGCGCAGGTTGATGCGGTGCACCACGCAGTCCCGCAGCGGGCGGGCCACCAGCGTGTGCCGGGGGCCGGGCGGCGGGCCCAGCAGCAGCGACCCCGCCTCCAGCCGGCCCAGGTGGTGCCAGTGCCCCTGCTGCCCGGCGTCCACCGCGAACAGGTCCACCGCGCCGGAGACGACGAGCCACAGCACCTGCGGCCCCTCCAGGTCGAGGCGGCTCGACCCGGCGCAGTCGATGCGCGCGCCCAGTTGGCCCAGCGCGTCGAGGACGAGGTCCCCCTGGTGTGCCGAGGTCATCTCATCGCTCCCTGACCAGCGCCGCGTACGCGCCGCCGCGCGCCACCAGCTCCGCGTGCCGTCCGCGCTCCACGACCGTGCCGTGGTCCAGGACGACGATCTCGTCGCTGTCGCGGACCGTGCTCAGCCGGTGCGCGATCACCACGCAGGCGCAGCCGCGGCGGCGCAGGTTGTCCATCACCACCTGCTCGGTCTCGGCGTCCAGCGCGCTGGTCACCTCGTCGAGGACCAGGATGCTGGGCCGCCGCACCAGGGCGCGGGCGATCTCCAGGCGCTGGCGCTGCCCGCCGGAGAAGTTCCGCCCGTCCTGCTCGACCGGGCTGTATATGCCGCCCGGACGCCGCATGATCACGTCGTACAGCGCGGCGTCCTTCAGCGCCTCGACGACCGCCTCGTCCGGGATCGACGGGTCCCACAGCGCCACGTTGTCGCGGACCGTCCCCTCGAACAGGAACACGTCCTGGTCGACGAAGGACACCGACGCCGCGAGCGCGCCGCGCGGGATGTCCTCGATGCGCCGCCCGTCGATCCGGATGACGCCCTCCCACGGCGTGTACAGGCCCGAGATCAGCCGGGACACCGTGGACTTGCCGCTGCCGGAGCCGCCGACCAGCGCCACCTGCTGCCCCGGGCCCACCGTCAGGTCGAAGCCGGACAGCAGGGGCTTGTCCAGCGGGTTGTAGCCGAAGGTGATGTTCTGCAGCTCGACATGCCCGTGCAGGCGGCGGGTCGACTCCCCGGCACCGGGACGGCCGTAGAGCGGGTCGGCGCGGAAGTTCTCCACGTCCTTCAGCCGGGCCACGTCGGCGGCGAAGTCCTGGATGCGGCCCACCACACCGTTCAGCCGGGTCAGCGGGGCGGTGAACCGGGTCACCAGCGCCTGGAAGGCGACCAGCAGACCCACCGAGATGTGCCCCTCGACCGCCCGCATGCCGCCGATCCACAGGATCAGCGCGCTGTTGAGCGTGGCCAGCGTCGGAGCCACCACGCCGAGCCAGGCGCTCGGCACCCCGAGCCGCTGCTGCTCCTCCAGCGTGGTCGCGTGCTGCCCCGCCCACTTGCGGAAGTAGCCGTCCTCGCCGCCGGTCGCCTTCATCGTCTCGATCAGCTGCAGACCGGAGTACGCGGTGTTGGTCAGCCGCGCGGTGTCCGCGCGCAGCTTCGCCGTACGGGTCGCGCGCAGCCGCACCACCACCCGCATCGCCACCAGGTTCAGCAGCGCCACGCCCACGCCGACGAACGTCAGCTGCGGGTCGTAGGTGTAGAGCAGCACCGCGTAGAGCACGACCACCACCGCGTCCACGCCGGCCGCCGACAGATCGCGGGCCAGCGTCTCGGCCACCGCGTCGTTGGACTGCAGCCGCTGCACCAGGTCGGCGGGGCTGCGCTGGGAGAAGAACGTCACCGGCAGCCGCAGCAGATGCCGCAGGAAGCGGGCGCTGGACAGGGTGGAGGAGATGATCCGGCCGTGCAGCAGATTGGCCTGCTGCAGCCAGGTCAGCACCAGCGTCAGCAGCACGCAGGCGCCCATCGACAGGAACAGCACGTCCAGTGTCGACGTCTGCCGGCCGATCAGGAAGTCGTCGATGAAGGTGCGGCTGAGCCCCGGCACCGCCGCGCCCACCGCCACCAGCAGCAGGCTGGCGAGCACCACCGCCGGCATGGTGCCCGCGGTGCCGCGCAGCCGGGCCGGCATGGCGCCGAGCACGCCCGGCTTGCGGCCGCCCTTCTTGAAGTCCTTTCCGGGCTCCATGACCAGCACGACGCCGGTGAAGCTGCCGTCGAAGTCCTCCAGGGACACGAAACGGCGCCCCTTGCCGGGGTCGTTGATGTAGACGCCGCGCCGGCCGAAGCGGCGGCCCATGCCGTCGTAGACGACGTAGTGGTTGAACTCCCAGAACAGGATGGCCGGTCCCTGCACCTCGGCGAGGGCGGCCGTGTCCATCTGCATGCCCTTGGCGGTCAGGCCGTAACTGCGGGCCGCCTTCAGCAGATTGCTGGCGCGCGAGCCGTCGCGGGAGACACCGCAGGCGATGCGCAGCTCCTCCAGCGGGACGTGGCGGCCGTAGTGGCCGAGCACCATGGCGAGCGAGGCGGCGCCGCACTCGACGGCCTCCATCTGCAGCACGGTGGGCGTACGGACGGTGCGCGCACGGGACTTGGGCACGCTGCGGCGGGGCGGGGCGGCGCGGCGTCTGCCGCGGGTCTGCTCTGCGGTGCTCATGGCAGCAGCCAGTCGACGGGACGCCGGTCGGCCAGCCGGATCGAGCCGGTGGCCAGGGTCATCGAGGTGAGCTTGAACGGCGGGCCGTCCGCGGACGACCACTCGTAGCCGCTCTTCGTGCCGGACGACTTCTCCAGCTCCACCGTGACGGCCACGGGCCTGCCCTTCCTGGTGAACTCCTCGCCCAGCTGGCTGTCGCCGAGGAACGCGGCGATCTGCTGTGGCGACTGCGCCGAGCGGTCCACGGACTTCACCTCGCCGTGCAGCACGCCGTACTCCTGGCTGGGCACCGACTGCACGGTGAGGTCGACGGAGGCGTGCGCGGGGATGCCTGCGGCGTTCTCCGCGGGGACGTACACGGTGGCGTAGAGGGGGTCCTTGGCGTGGGCGACCTTCTCCACGGCCGCGACATTGGCGCCGGTGCGGATGATCTGCCCGACGCTGGCGGCGAGCGCGGTGATCCGGCCCGCGTCCAGGGTGCGCACCACGCTCTCGCCCTGCCGGGTGCGGACCTTCAGCACCGGCGAGTTCGCCGGCAGGCGTTCGCCCTGCCGCGCGAGGACCGCGGTGACCTGGCCGTCGACGGGGCTCTGCAGGAGGTAACTGCCCTGCCCGTGCGTGAGGATGGCGGGCGCGCTGACCGTGGACGACACCGATCCGGTGAGCGCCCACACCGAGGCGGCGGCCATCGCGATCACGGTCACGGACAGCACCAGCCACCCCTGCGGGCGGGCCAGCCGCACCGGGAGGTCCAGCTCCTCCGGTGACTGGAGCTTGGCGAGGGCCTGTTGGCGGAACTGCACGGGTCTTCCCTCACCTGCGGGACTGGGGCGACGTGACGAGGACGGGTGACGGCACCGCTGAGTCCCGGAGCGGCCGGTCGGCGGCTCCGGGACTCAGTTGGCACAAGGCGCGATCAGAGACCGGCGACCAGGTTGGTGACCGGGGCGGTGTTCAGGCCGGTGACACCCTCGACGGTGCCGACGACCGTGTCCACCGCGGCGGAGACCGGGGCGACGCTGTCCACGGCGCTCGTGAGGGTGTTCACGGCGTTGACGGACAGGCCGCCGGAAACGGCGTCGAGCTCGGCGTCGGAGATCTCGGCGGTCTCGAACGGGGTGGAGTTCATGGTGGAACTTCCCTTCGTATGGATATTTCACAAGGGGGAGCGGCCCCCTCTGGGGACAGCGAAGGCCGCCACCGCGCGGGCGCTCGAGCGCCCGTCGCCGGGAGCCCGGAACGGCCTTGCGGTGCGATGGATCAAAGCACGCTCCGGGCGGGCGCTTCCAATCAACCAAGGCCCTCACCTGGGAATTTGCGGCGCTGAAGAGCCCAAGCGTGCAGACGGGTGCACGGCTCGGTGGCGACTTCTTCACATGCCCCATCACTTCGCCGCATCCAGTCACTTGCGCCCCGCCCGGCAGAACCCGACACACCGGCCCCAAAGGCGTGAGTGGGGCCGCCGTCTTGTGAACGGTTCCGCGCAAGAGTGACCGCCTTGGACAGTCAGTGTGCAGATTCCCTGAAGCCAGGATTCCGCTCTCTGATCGCCACCGATCGCAATCGAATGGTCGCTGAGCGTATCGATCACGGCCGGCGCACGCCGGCCGGCCGTGGCCGGTTCCGTGCCCGAATTCCGGAGATCCGCACAGGGATTTGAACACCCCTCACGGCTCATGCGTACCAACTGCCGTCCAGGCGCCGCGAAAGGCCGCCACCCGGCGGCACGACTCCCGTCCCCCCAGGAGGTCGAGAAGTTTGAGTCACAAGCGAATCCCCAAGCGCAAGGCCGCGATAGCGGCAGGCAGCGTGGTGGCGCTCGGCGCCGCCGCCATCCTGCTGCCGAACGCCAACGCGTCCCAGGACGGCTCGTCGAACGACGCGGCGCCCAGGACCCTGAAGGCGGGCGACGCCTCGGACCTCGCCTCGAAACTCTCCGAGATGCTCGGGGACGCCTTCGCCGGTTCGTACTACGACAGCGCCAAGAAGCAGCTCGTCGTCAACGTCGTCCCGGGCGACAACAACAACGTGGTGGTGCAGGCGAAGCGGGCGGGTGCGGTCGTCCGCGAGGTCGACAACAGCATGCAGGAGCTGGATGCCGGGGCGAAGACCCTCAAGGCCAGGGCCACCATCCCCGGCACCTCGTGGGCCGTCGACCCGCGCACCAACAAGATCCTGGTCACCGCCGACCGCACGGTCACCGGCGAGAAGTGGGACCAGCTCGAGTCCACCGTGAAGAGCCTCGGCTCCGGCATGGCGACCATCAAGAAGTCCTCCGGCACCTTCAAGCCGTTCGTGTCCGGCGGCGACGCCATCTTCGCCGGCGGCGCGCGCTGCTCCCTCGGCTTCAACGTCACCGCGAGCGACGGCTCCCCCGCGTTCCTGACGGCGGGTCACTGCACCCTCGGCGGCAACGAGTGGTCGGACCAGCAGGGCGGCCAGCCGATCGCGACCGTCGACCAGTCGGTCTTCCCCGGCGAGGGCGACTTCGCGCTCGTCAAGTACAACGACCCGGCGACCCAGGCGCCCAGCGAGGTCAACGTGGGCGGCCAGACCGTGGCCATCAACCAGGCCGCCGAGGCCGCCGTCGGCCAGCAGGTGTTCCGGATGGGCAGCACCACCGGACTCTCCGACGGCCAGGTCCTCGGTCTGAACGCCACGGTGAACTACCCCGAGGGCACGGTCACCGGCCTCATCCAGACCAACGTCTGCGCCGAGCCCGGCGACAGCGGCGGCTCGCTGTTCACCCAGGACGGCCTCGCCATCGGCCTCACCTCGGGCGGCAGCGGCGACTGCACCCAGGGCGGCGAGACCTTCTTCCAGCCGGTCACCACGGCGCTCGCCGCGACGGGCGCGACCCTCGGCGAGGGCGGCCAGGCGGGCGGCGGCGAGGCCGGCGCCGGTGAGCAGGGCGCGGGCCAGGAGGCCGGCAACGGCCAGGGCGCGGGCAACGGCCAGGGCGCGGAAAACGGCCAGGGCGCAGGAAATGGGCAGGGCGCCGGCAACGGGCAGGGCGCCGCGAACGGCCAGGGCGCCGAGAACGGGCAGGGCGCCGGCAACAGCCAGCAGCAGACGGAGGACCGCTCCGGCCTGACCGGCACCGACGACTGACCCACCGACCGCTCCCGCGCCGACCGCCCGGCCGGGAGCCTGAAACCGGCCCGGTCCACCGCACCCCCACAGCGGCGGACCGGGCCGGCTCCGTGCCGCCCGCGGCCGGTGTCAGTCCTCCGGCAGCGCCCGCAGCAGCAGCAGCGCGATGTCGTCCAGACGTTCCTCGGTGCCGGACGCATGCCGGACCAGCGCGTCGGCCAGGTCGTCCAGGGGCCGGTCGCCCAGCTCGGTCAGCCGGTGACGCAGTTCGGTCAGCGCCTCCTCGAAGTCCGTGCCCGGGGACTCGACCAGACCGTCGGTGTACAGCACGAGCAGCGAACCGGGGGAGAGGACCACCTCCGTCGCCGGATAGGTGGCTCACCGTCACGTCCAGCAGCTCGCTCGCGGCGGCGTTGGCGAACCCGACCCTGCCGTGCAGATCCAGCGAGCACAGGCCGTACGGCAGCCGCGCCACCATGCGCGCCGCCTCCACCGAGCCCAGAGTGCCCGCCATCCCGCCCACCAGCGGAGCGGCCAGCAGATCCGGCTCGGGCAGCACCGGCACGGACTGCTCGGCGGCCCGCTCCAGCCGCATCGCCAGCCGGTCGGCGGCGGCGAGCAGATGGTCGCGCTCCCAGTCGGCCAGCACCGGCGGATGGCTGCCGGGCCAGGTGACGAAGACGGCCCCGTACGCCCTGGTCTCGGTCGCCACCGGCAGCGCGGCCAGCGAGAAGGGGTACGGCAGCACCACGGCGATCCGGGGGTAGCGGCGGGCCATCTCCTCCTGGTCGCCGACCCACACCAGACGCCGTTCACGCACCGCGTCGGACACCGGGATGGGCGCAGTGAGCCCCACCCGCTCCCAGGGGGCGGCGAAGGCCCGGGGCAGACCCGCCATCACCGCCATCTCCAGCACCGGCTGGTCCGGCGAGAGCAGATACACCGCCCCGGAATGGGCGTGCACCTCGTCCATCATCGAGGCCAGCGTCAAGGAGAGCAGCGGCCGGCCCACCGGAGCGCGCACACTCGCCGGCGCCTGCGCGGACGACTGCTCGGACACGCCGACCACCTCCTCGCACGGCCGCGCACCCGGCTTTGGACCAATCTGCTCCCTGCGGCCCCGTCCCGCACGGCGAGCGGCCCGGGCCGGCCCGTTCCCGGCGGCCCCGGTCACCGTGAGCTCCGTCTACCCCCGCCCGTGCCGCTACGCCGCCTCCGCACACCTCCCGAGCAGGAATGTCCCCATCTGCGGCACCTGGTCCGCCCGGCCGCCCTTCTGATGGGTCCCGGAACGACCACAGGGGCTGCGCAGGTCTCTCATTAGCGCTGTAATGGCCAACGTGGTCGGAGAAGGCGCTGTGCGAGGCAGCACGAGAACTGTTCGTGCGGAAGGCGCTCTGAGAACGATCACGGTCGATCAGGAGTCGCCCGAACGGCTGCGCAGGGTCCTGGAGCAGGCCCTCGTCTTCGCCGGCGCCGCCTTCGCCGCCGTCTACACCTGCGCCGCCGACGGCGAGGTGCTGCAGATGGTGGAGTCGGTGGGCGCCCCCGGATCGCTGTACGGCGTGCGGGACAGCTACCCTGCCTCCGGGCACTCCCCGGCGGCCCAGGCCCTCAGGCGCGGTCAGCCGGTGTGGCTCGGCACCAAGGAGCTGCACGAGCGCGCGCAGTCCCGGCGCATCCCCGCCTACGACTTCTCCCTGGCCGCACTGCCGGTGGACGACGGCGGCGGCTGCCTGCTCGCGGTGAGCGAGCGCCCCGGCGGCTTCGACCCCGAGGACCGGGCCTGTCTGCAGCTGATCGCCGACGCCGCCTTCATCCCCGCGCCGCCGTCGGGCCCCGAGCCGGCCCCCGACGGCGGCGAGCTGCCGCCCGACGCCTTCAGCCTGGCCATGGACACCGGCCGGGTCCAGGCCGGCGAGCAGATCCTGGAGCTGTTCGGGCTCGCCCCCGGGGAGTTCGACGGCCGGGTGGAGACCCTGCTGAGCCTGACCGTGCCGGAGGACCTGCCCGCGCTGATGTCCGTCGTCGAGGCCGACCACATGTCCATCGGCGACCGCGAGCTGGAGTTCCGGGTGCTGCAGCCCGCCGGACCGCCCAGGTGGCTCAGGCTGCGCGGCCGGCTGCTGTCCGGAGGCGAGGGCCGCCCCGCCCGGCTGGTGGGCTCCGTCGCCGACGCCTCCACCCTGCGCTCCGACGTCACCGACGTCGCCCGCGTCCAGCGCCTCGCCGCTGCCCTGGCCACCGCGGTCACCGTGCGGGACGTCGGCAAGGCCGTGGTGGCCGCGCTGCGCAGACCGCTGCGGGCCGACCGGATCGCGCTCGCCGAGCTGGAGAGCGACCGGCTCGTCGTCACCGTCCTCGACCCCCCGGAGCCCGAGGCCTGGCCGGAGCTGTGGCGCTCGGAGTGGCGCACCGAGTGGCCCGACGCGCCGGTGCGCGCCATGCCCACCCTCGCCGCCGCCCTGCGCGAGGGCCGCGCCCAGATCTGGCCCGCCGGAAGCCCCCTGGAGCCCGCCCTCGCCGAGGTCGGGCCCGGCGGACTCGCCATGCTGCCGCTGCCCGCCGGCAACCGCATGGCCGGCGCCTGCCTCATCGGCTGGGACACCCCGCACGACTTCGACCCCGACGAGCGCGCCCTGCTGACCGCCGCCGCCGGCCTCGCCGGGCAAGCCCTGATGCGGGCCCGCGCCTTCGACGCCGAGCACGAACTCGTCGGCATGCTCCAGCGCCAGCTGCTTCCGCGCCGGCTGCCGCGGCTGCCCGGCGCGGTCGCCGTGGCCCGCTACCTGCCCAGCACGGCCGGCCTGGAGCTGGGCGGCGACTGGTACGACGTCATCCCGCTGCCCGACAACCACGTCGCCCTGGTCATCGGCGACGTCCAGGGGCACAGCGCCGGCGCCGCCACCCTCATGGGCCAGATGCGCACCGCCTTGCGCGCCTACGCCATCGAGGGGCACCCGCCCGACGTGGTGGTCTCCCACGCCAACCGGCTGCTCATGGACATGGAGACCGACCTCTTCGCCACCTGCTGCTACGTCGACGTGGACATGGAGGAGGGCTCCGCGTGGTGCGTGCGCGCCGGGCATCTCCCGCCGGTGCTGCGTCACCCGGACGGCGGTACCGACATCGCCGAGGCCGAGGGCGGCCCGCCGCTCGGCGTCGTCCGGCAGGCGGTCTTCCCGATGAGCCCGCTCAGGCTCCAGCGCGGCACCCTGATCGCCCTCACCACGGACGGGCTGGTCGAGTCCCACGAGGCCGACATCGACCAGGGCATGCGCAGCCTCGCCGACCAGCTGTCCGCCGCCAACCCGGCCCACCTCGGCCCGATCGCCGACGCCCTGCTCGGCAACGCGCCCCGCAGCGACGACATCGCCCTGCTGATCATGCGCTACGACGGCATGGCGCTGCGCCCCCGGCGGGAGAGCTGGACGGTGTGGCGGGTGCCGCAGGCGGTCGGGCACGCCCGCCGCTTCACCCGGCGCACCCTGCGCTCCTGGGGGGTGACCGAGAATCTCGACGCCGCCCTGCTGGTCGTCTCCGAGCTGGTCACCAACGCCCTCGTGCACACCGACGGCCGGGTCCGCCTCGACATCACCCTGGTCAACGACCGGCTCCGCCTCGCGGTCGCCGACGCCTCACCGCGGACCCCGGTCAAGCCCACCAGCATCGGCTGGGAGGCCACCGGCGGCCGCGGCATCCTGCTGGTCGAGGCCCTGTCGGCGTCCTGGGGCACCGTGCCGGTCAGCGGCGGCAAACAGGTGTGGGCGGAGCTCGTCCTCGAGGACGGCGCACCCGCGAGGTGAGCCGCCCGGAGCCCGGCCCGGCGCCGGCCGGGAACCGCCCGGGCGCGGCGGGGCGTCCTCGAGAACAGTGGTACGAGCATGAAAGAGGTATATGGCGACGGCCCGGTGTTTGCGCGCCCGGCCGCCGGGGACCCGAAGCCGCAGAGTTCGCAGAGAGAAGATGGTGTGTCGTGACCTCGGAGATCAGTGACAAGCCCCGGCCGCGCCGGCCGGAGACCGGTTGGGCCAGGGCCCAGCGGCTGCGCGGGAAGACCCCGTTGCGGACCTGCCTGCCCGCCGTCATCGACCGGACGGACTCCGACACCTCGAACACGGGTATGGGGGAGATCATCGTCAGGGGCGAGGACTAGCAGGTGACCGGGGCCGCCGCCCCCGACTGAGCCGGGAATTGCCGATCGACGTGCAATTCCAATGATGTTTGCCGTGCCGGTGAACGGCTATGGTGAGTCAGATGAAGGCTCTCGTGCTGTCCGGTGGCGCCGGAACCCGGCTGAGGCCGATCACCCACACCTCGGCGAAACAGTTGGTGCCCGTGGCCAACAAGCCCGTCCTCTTCTACGGGTTGGAGTCCATCGCGGACGCGGGCATCACCGACGTCGGGATGATTGTCGGTGATACGGCGGAAGAGATCGAGAACGCAGTGGGCGACGGATCGAAATTCGGTCTGCAGGTCACCTACATTCCCCAGGAGAAGCCCCTCGGACTGGCCCATGCCGTGCTGATCGCCCGCGACTGGCTCGGCGACGACGACTTCGTGATGTACCTCGGCGACAACTTCATCGTCGGCGGTATCACCGGGCTCGTCGACGAGTTCCGCAGGCACCGTCCCGATGCGCAGATCCTGCTCACCAGGGTCGCCGATCCACGCGCCTTCGGAGTCGCCGAACTCGACGACTCAGGACAAGTGATCGGCCTCGAGGAAAAGCCCGACAATCCCAAGAGCGATCTCGCCCTGGTCGGCGTCTATCTCTTCACCCCGGCCATTCACAAAGCGGTGCGGGCCATCAAGCCCTCCTGGCGCGGTGAACTCGAGATCACCCACGCCATCCAGCATCTGATCGACTACGGCGCCGATGTGCGCAGCACCGTCATCCACGGCTACTGGAAGGACACCGGCAACGTCGTCGACATGCTGGAGGTCAACCGCTCCGTCCTGGAAGGCATGGAGCGCCGCATCGACGGAGAGGTGGACGACCGCTCGGAGACCATCGGCCGGGTGGTGATCGAGCCCGGCGCGCGGATCGTCAACAGCCGCATCGTCGGACCCGCCGTGATCGGATCCGGTACGGTCGTCAGCGACTCCTATGTCGGCCCGTTCACCTCGATCGCGGAGAACTGCCGGATCAGTGACAGCGAACTCGAATTCTCCATCGTGCTGCGGGACTCGTCGATCGACGGCGTCGGCCGGATCGAGTCCTCACTGATCGGCCGGCACGTCGAGGTGACGCCGGCACCCAGCGTCCCCAGCGCACACCGACTTGTCCTCGGAGACCACAGCAAGGTGCAGATCCATTCATGAATCTCCTCGTCACCGGAGCCGCCGGCTTCATCGGGTCCCGCTACGTGGCCGCGCTGCTCGCCGCCGACACGCCGGACGCGCCGCGCATCACCGTGCTGGACAAGCTCACCTACGCCGGCACCCTCGACAACCTGCAACTCGATCACCCGCGCCTGGAGTTCGTCCAGGGCGACATCCGTGACGCCGAGCTGGTCGACAAACTCGTGGGCGAGGCGGACCAGGTGGTGCACTTCGCCGCCGAGTCGCACGTCGACCGCTCGATCCTCACCGCCTCCGACTTCGTCCTCACCAACGTCGTCGGCACCCAGGTCCTGCTGGACGCCGCCCTGCGGCACGGCCTGTCGACCTTCGTGCACGTCTCCACCGACGAGGTCTACGGCTCCATCGAGTCCGGGTCGGCCACCGAGGAGTATCCGCTCAACCCGAGTTCCCCCTACTCGGCGTCGAAGGCCTCCTCCGACCTGCTCGCCCTGGCCTACCACCGCACCCACGGCCTGGACGTGCGGGTCACCCGCTGCTCCAACAACTACGGGCCGCACCAGTTCCCCGAGAAGGTCATCCCGCTCTTCGTCACCAACCTCCTCGACGGCAAGAAGGTCCCCCTCTACGGCGAGGGCCTCAATGTGCGCGACTGGCTCTACGTCGACGACCACTGCGCCGGTGTGGAACTCGTCCGCACCAAGGGCCGCCCCGGCGAGGTGTACAACATCGGCGGCGGCACCGAGCTGACCAACAAGGAACTCACCGGCCTGCTCCTCGAGGCCTGCGGGGCCGGCTGGGACCGGGTGGAGTACGTCGAGGACCGCAAGGGCCACGACCTGCGCTACTCCGTGGACTGGACCAAGGCGCGCGACGAACTCGGCTACCGGCCCCGGCACGACTTCACCACCGGCCTCGCCGAGACCGTCGCCTGGTACCGCGACAACCGCGCCTGGTGGGAACCGCTGAAGCGGCGCGTCGCGGGGGAGCGGTCGTGAGCTGGCTGGTCACCGGAGCGGGCGGCATGCTCGGCCGCGACGTCGTCGAGGAACTCACCCGGCGCGGCGAGAAGGTGACCGGCCTCGACCGCAGGATGCTCGACATCACCAGCGCCGAGGCCATCGACCGGGCGCTGGCCGAGCACCGCCCCGCCCTCGTGGTGAACTGCGCCGCGTACACGGCGGTGGACGACGCCGAGAGCGACGAGGAGACCGCCACCCGCATCAACACCGACGGCCCCCGCCTGCTCGCCCGCGCCTGCGCGCGCCACGGCGCCCGGCTCGTCCATGTCTCCACCGACTACGTCTTCTCCGGCGAGGCCCGCACCACCCCCTACCAGGAGGACCACCCTCCGGCCCCGCGCACCGCCTACGGCCGCTCCAAGCTCGGCGGCGAGCGGGCCGTGCTGGAGGAACTCCCCGGTGCGAGCGCCGTGGTGCGCACCGCCTGGCTCTACGGGGTGCACGGCCACAACTTCGTCCGGACCATGATCGGCCTCGAGTCCCGCCGCCCCACCGTCGACGTCGTCGACGACCAGCGGGGCCAGCCGACCTGGAGCGCCGACGTCGCCGCCCGCGTCGCCGACCTCGGCCCCCGCATCGGCGACGGCGCCCACGGCGTCTTCCACGCCACCAACTCCGGGGAGGCCACCTGGTACGACCTGGCCCAGGAGGTGTTCCGGCTGCTGGGCGCCGACCCGTCCCGGGTCCGGCCCACCACCACGGACGCCTTCCCCCGGCCCGCCCCGCGTCCCGCGTACAGCGCCCTCGCACACGGCCGCTGGCAGGAGATCGGCCTGCCGGCTCCGCGTGACTGGCGTGCCGCCCTGCACGAAGCAATGCCCCGCATCCGCAAGGAGAGTTCTCTTCGTGAAACGCCATGAGTTCCTGCGGGAACTGCACAAGGTCAGCGCCAACCGCAACTACCTGGAGATCGGCGTCAACGACGGCCGCAGCCTGCGGCTGTCGCGCGTCCCCAGCATCGCGGTCGACCCCGCGTTCAAGGTGGTCTCGGAGATCAAGTGCGACGTCCATCTGGTCAAGGCCACCAGTGACGACTTCTTCGCCCGGGACAACCCGCTGGCCCACCTCAAGGGCGGCCGGCATCCGCTGCGCAACCTGCGCCGGGGCCGCAGCCCGTTCGGGTACTGGCGGCGCACCACGCTGGACCTGTCGTTCATCGACGGCATGCATCTCTTCGAGTACGCCCTGCGTGACTTCATGAACGTGGAGAAGCACTCCGACTGGGCCAGCGTCATCGTCCTGGACGACATGCTCCCGCGCAGCGTCGACGAGGCCGCCCGTGACCGGCACACCACCGCCTGGACCGGCGACGTCTTCAAGATCACCGAGGTGCTGGCGCGCTACCGCCCCGACCTGGTGACCGTGCTGGTCGACACCCAGCCCACCGGCCAGCTCGTCGTCTTCGGCGCCGACCCGGACAACCGGGTGCTGCACGAGAAGTACGACGAGATCCTCGCCGAGTACAAGGTGCCCGACCCGCAGAAGGTGCCGGAGACCATCCTGGAGCGGGCCGGGGCCGTACCGCCCGAGGCGCTGCTCGAGGCGAAGTTCTGGAAGCCGCTGGTCCAGGCCCGCAACCGGGGCCTGCCGCGGCGCATGGGCTGGGAGCCCCTGCGCCGCTCCCTGGAACAGGTCGGCGTCAGCCGCTGACCCCCCTGTCAGCCGCTGACCCCCTGCCGCGCAGCTCCTCGTAGCGTGCGCGGCAGGTCTCGTACGCCGGCAGCAGGCCGAGGCGCTCCGCCTCGGCCAGCGCCGGCGCCTGCTGGTCCTTCGGCGACAGCACCGGGTCGATGCCCTCCGGCCAGGCGATGCCCAGGGCCGGGTCCAGCGGGTGCACGCCGTGCTCCCGCTTCGGGGCGTAGCCGGTGGAGCACAGATACACCACCGTCGCCTCGTCGGTCAGGGCCATGAAGGCATGGCCGAGGCCCTCGGAGAGAAACACGGCGTGACGGGTGTCGTCGTCGAGCCGGACCGCCTCCCAGCGGCCGTAGCCGGGGGAGCCCACCCGCAGATCCACGATCACGTCGAGGACCGCGCCGCGCACGCAGGTCACGTACTTGGCCTGCCCGGGTGGCACGTCCGCGTAGTGCACCCCGCGGATCACCCCGCGGCGCGACACCGAGCAGTTGGCCTGCGCCAGCGACAGGTCGTAGCCCGTCGCCTCGCGGAACTCCTCACCCCGGTACCACTCGTGGAAGCTGCCCCGCTCGTCCGGGAACACCTTCGGCTCCAGCACCCATGCGTCCTCGATCTCCAGCGCGCGCACGCTTCACCGCCTTCCCTTGCCGCCGTTCACCGGGGGAGTGACCCGTCGGCGCGCGGCGCCGAGCGCGCGCCGTGCCCGGCGCAGCAGCTTGCGCAGCCGGCCGGGCCGCGGGACGGGCACCACCAGTGTGCCGCCGCCCGAGGCGCGCAGCGCGAACGGCAGCGAGATCCACCGGGGTTCGGCGGCGTCCGGGCCGAGGCAGAGCGAGACGCGCCAGACCCCTCGGGGCAGCGCCGCCGGCAGGGCGGCCTGTAGCCGGCTGCCCGGCCCGTCCGGCTCGCCGGTCAGCGTGGCGTCCGCCTGCAGCGTCCGGCGCGAGGAGACGAAGCGCAGCCGCACCTTCGTCCCGTCGGCGGCGTGCAGGGGCAGCCGTGCGGTCATCCGGGCGCCGGCGACGGACACATCGCCGCGGCCCACCCGGTCGAGACCGGTGCGCTTGGCCTTGACGTCGTTGTCCAGCGCGAGATTCCCGTGCGGCTCCGTCCAGTACGGCAGCACACCGCGGCCGCCGATCACCGCCGCGTACGGCTCGGGACGGGTGGCGCGCGGGGCGGGGCCGAGGCGGCACTCCTTCGTCCAGCCGCCGAGCTTCACCCGCACCACCGCGTCCCACACGCCCTTGCCGGGCAGCGCGGCCGCATCGACGGTCGCGGTGGCGCGCAGCACCAGCCGCACCTGCTCGCCGTCCTCGGCGGGAACCGTCTCCCGGGTGAACTCGACCGGCTGGAAGTACTGGGCGGCGCTGTTGCGTTCCCGCAGCAGCAGATCCGCGGTGGCCTGGCCGAAGCGCGCCGCGGTCTCCGCGGCGACCCACCGCACCGCGTCCTCCACGGTCTTCGGTGCGTCGGTCAGCGGGGTGCGGCTCGCCTCCCGCGGGAAGGTCATCGGCTCCTTGGCGGCGGTGAACTCGGCGGTGAAGCCGACCCGCAGCGAGCCGTCCCGCCACTCGACCTCGGCGGGCGCCGCCTTCGGCGCGACCCCGGCCTCCCACTCGGCGAACGCCACCACGTCGTCGTAGCGGTCCGCGGCGGTCAGCGCCGCCACCACCTGCTGCGTCGGCTGCAGCCCGGCCGCCACCCCAGGACCGAACCGTTCCACCACGACCTTGTGGATCTCCGCGAACAGCTCCCTGCGGTAGCCGTCCGGCAGGGCCAGCAGCCGCCTGGCGCGCAGCCGCTCCACCATCTCCACCCTCAGCCAGCGGCGGAACAGCCGGTCGCGCAGCGGGCCCGGCTCGGTGTACCGCTCGACGACGTCCAGCGCCTCACGCAGGTTCTTGAAGTAGCCCACCGGGTCGAACCGCTGGAAGCCGGCGTTCGAGGCGTCGTCCCGGCGGATGTGGTAGTAGCAGACGTAGTCGCTGAGCACGGACACGTTCTTCGCCCGCAGATACGCCTCGGTGACGAAGACGTGGTCCTCCAGGCGGCGGCGCCCCTCCGGGAAGCGCAGCCCGATCCGGTCGAGGAACTCCCGCCGGAACATCTTGTGCGGGGTGAGACTGTCGATCAGCGGCGCCGTCTCGACCGTGGCCCGCGGGTGGTTGCGGCGGAACAGCTCCACCGGCACCCCCCGGCCCTTGCCGGCCATCTTGCCGACCACGACATCGGCGTCGTTCGCCACGCCGTAGTCGTACATGCGCTCCAGCGCCTCGTCGCCCAGGTAGTCGTCGTTGTCGACGAACATCACGAACTCGCCGCGGGCGGCCTCGATCCCGACGTTGCGGGGCTTGCCCGACCAGCCGGAGTTCTCCTGGTGGATCACCCGCACCCGCGGGTCCTCGGCGGCGAGCCGGTCCAGCCGGGCGGGCGTTTCGTCGGTGGAGCCGTCGTCGACGAAGATCGCCTCGTACTCGTCGGGCGGAAGTGACTGGCGTTGCAGCGAGGCGATGCAGTCCTCGATGTAGATTCCCGGGTTGTAGACGGGAACGATGACGCTGACCTTGACCGGCATTGAGTTTTGGGGCCCTTCGGGTCTTCTTGCCGACGAACGTGCTGTCTTGGTATGCGTTGCCCGATCGTAACCCCGTGGCCGGTGTGGTCCGGCCATTCGCCACCGACAAGACCGTGCCGTGATCGACAGCCCCTCCATGGAGTGCCAGTGCGCCTGCTGCTGACGTCCGACACGCATCTTCCCAAACGGGCCAAGCGGCTGCCCGAGGCGCTGCTCGGTGAACTCGCCGCCGCGGACGTCGTGTTCCACGCCGGCGACTGGGTCGACACGGCCACACTCGATCTGCTGCTCAGCCGCAGCCGGCGGCTCGTCGCGGTGTACGGCAACAACGACGGGCCCGAACTGCGCTCCCGGCTGCCGGAGATCGCCTACGCCGAACTCGACGGACTGCGCTTCGGGGTGATCCACGAGACGGGGCCCGCCCGGGGCCGTGAGGAGCGGTGCGCCGCCCGGTTCCCCGAGCTGGACGTGCTGGTCTTCGGGCACAGCCACATCCCCTGGGACACCACCGCACCGAACGGGCTGCGGTTGCTGAATCCGGGATCCCCGACGGACCGGCGCCGGCAGCCGCACTGCACCTATATGACCGCCACCCTCGACTCCGGCCGGCTCACCGAGGTGCGTCTGCACCGGCTGCCTCCGCGGCGGTGACGGTCCGCATACGGTCCGGGCCGCTTCGTTGTCGGTGGAAGCGGCCCGGGCGCTGCGAGTAGATGCGCTGTCACGGACCTCCTTCCCCGCGATCAGAGGGTGGATACCGCTCGGCTACCCGCTCCGCCGGACTCACACCCCCGATTTTCCATCCCGTCCGCTTTACCTGTCCCGTGCCCTCTGACCAGGCTTTTCCTCCCGGATCGGCGCGTCCGGCGGGGGCGGATGGACCGATCTCTCACGCCGGAGAGTGGGCGGTCGCGTCCCGCCCACTCCCGCGATGACCCTGCTCGTTCTCCTACTCGTCCCACGCCTGGATGAGCGTCTGCTCGGTGATCTTCCCGTCGCTCAGTGAGAGCATCGACTCCGAGAGCACCCGTACTCCGTCGGAGTACTCACAGCTCTCGCAGTAGGCGGCGTGATCCCCCTGGACGACACACTGCTCCAGCTTGTGGGTCATGTCGCGGCTGTAGACGTCGTCGAGCATGGCGGCGATCTCGTCGCGGCCGTGCAGGACCTTCGGGTGGCTGGGCTGGGAGTTGTGGTCCACGACGCGCAGCTCGGCGTTGTCGGCGTACAGCGACACCAGGTCCGTCGCCGAGTCGGACTCGATGCAGCGGCGCAGGGTGTCGGTGGTGAAGACGGGTTCTGCCGCGGTTGCCATGATGACCTCCTTCGACGGGCCGCGGCGCGGTCCTCGGAGCGGGCCGCGAGGGGCCCCGCCTACGAGCCTCCTCCGCCCCGACGAGCCGGGCAAGCGGAGCGCCCGTCTCCCGGCCCGGCCGCAGGCGTTCGGCGCGGACACCGGCGCTTACCGATCAGTCGGACGTAGGGTCGTCAGCGACGGACATCGGCCGACGAAGGAGTCGCACCATGGCGCAGGAAGTGCGCGGCGTGATCGCACCGGCGAAGGACGAGCCGGTACGCATCGAGACGGTCGTCGTACCCGACCCGGGGCCGGGCGAGGCGGTCGTCCGCATCCAGGCCTGCGGGGTGTGCCACACCGATCTCCACTACAAGCAGGGCGGCATCAGCGACGACTTCCCCTTCCTGCTCGGTCACGAGGCCGCGGGAGTGGTGGAGTCGGTCGGCGACGGCGTCAGCGATGTCGCACCCGGCGACTTCGTGATCCTCAACTGGCGCGCGGTCTGCGGGAAGTGCCGGGCCTGTCTGCGCGGGCGGCCCTGGTACTGCTTCGACACGCACAACGCCCGCCAGAGGATGACCCTGACCGACGGCACCGAACTCTCCCCGGCCCTGGGCATCGGCGCCTTCATCGAGAAGACGCTGGTCGCCGCCGGGCAGTGCACCAAGGTCGACCCCGCGGTCGCCCCGGAGGTCGCCGGGCTGCTCGGCTGCGGGGTGATGGCCGGCATCGGCGCCGCCATCAACACCGGGAACGTGGGCCGGGGCGACTCGGTGGCGGTCATCGGCTGCGGCGGCGTCGGCGACGCGGCCATCGCCGGCTCGCGGCTGGCGGGTGCGGCCAGGATCATCGCCGTCGACATCGACGACCGGAAGCTGGAGCTCGCCCGCTCCATGGGCGCCACCCACACCGTCAACTCGCGCACCACGGACCCCGTGGAGGCGATCCGGGAGCTCACCGGCGGCTTCGGCGCCGACGTCGTGATCGAGGCCGTGGGCCGTCCCGAGACCTACAAGCAGGCGTTCTATGCCCGCGACCTGGCCGGCACGGTCGTCCTGGTCGGCGTGCCGACGCCCGAGATGAAGCTGGAGCTGCCGCTGCTGGACGTCTTCGGGCGCGGCGGGGCGCTCAAGTCCTCCTGGTACGGCGACTGTCTGCCCTCCCGCGACTTCCCGATGCTGATCGATCTGCATCTCCAGGGGCGCCTGGACCTCGGCGCGTTCGTCACCGAGACCATCCAGCTGGACGAGGTGGAGAAGGCGTTCGAGCGGATGCACCGGGGCGACGTGCTGCGTTCGGTGGTGGTGCTGTGATGACCGCCCGCATCGAACGCGTCGTCACCTCCGGGCAGTTCACCCTGGACGGCGGCACCTGGGACGTCGACAACAACGTGTGGATCGTGGGCGACGACCACCAGGCGGTCGTCATCGACGCCGCCCATGACGCCGACGCCATCGCCGAGGCCGTCGGCGACCGCCGGCTCACGGCGATCGTCTGCACCCACGCCCACAACGACCACATCAACGCCGCTCCCGCCCTCGCCGAGCGCACCGGTGCCACCGTCTGGCTGCACCATGAAGACCTGCCGCTGTGGAAGCAGACCCACCCCGACCGTGAGCCCGACGCGTTTCTCGTCGACGGGCAGGTGATCGAGGCGGGCGGCGCCGATCTCACCGTGCTGCACACGCCGGGGCACGCGCCGGGCGCGGTCTGCCTGTACGACCCCGGCCTGGGCGTCGTCTTCACCGGCGACACGCTGTTCCAGGGCGGCCCCGGTGCCACCGGCCGTTCCTTCTCCCACTTCCCGACGATCATCGACTCCATCCGGAACCGGCTGCTGACCCTCCCGCCGGAGACGAAGGTGCTCACCGGGCACGGTGACGAGACCACCATCGGCGCGGAGGCTCCGCACCTGGACGAGTGGATCGCCCGCGGCCACTGAGCCGGACCGGTCCACTGACCCGGACCGGTCCACGCCGGAGGCCGACCCGCCGGAAAAGGTGACAGAGGATGTCCGGCTTACCCGCCACGATCGCAGCAGTACGCGCCGCGCCCGGCAGCGCAGGCGCGTCGGAAACAGCACACCAGCGGCGGGAGGCCGGACATGGCGGAGGAACTCAAGGGCAAGGTGGCACTGGTCGCCGGGGCGACCAGGGGAGCCGGACGGGGCATCGCCGTCGCACTGGGCGCGGGCGGCGCGACCGTCTATGTGACCGGCCGCAGCACCCGCGAGCGCCGCTCCGAGTACGACCGGCCGGAGACCCTGGAGGACACCGCCGACCTGGTCACCGAGGCGGGCGGCCGGGGCATCGCCGTACCGGCCGATCACCTCGTCCCCGAACAGGTGCGCGCGCTCGTGGAGCGGATCGACCGGGAGCAGGGGCGGCTCGACATCCTGGTCAACGACATCTGGGGCGGCGAGAAGCTCTTCGAGTGGGACGCGCCCGTCTGGGAGCACGACCTGGACAACGGGCTGAGGCTCCTCCGGCTCGCGATCGACACCCACGCGATCACCAGCCACCACGCGCTGCCCCTGCTGCTGCGCCGGCCCGGCGGCCTCGTCGTCGAGGTCACCGACGGCACCGCCGACTACAACCGCGATCACTACCGGGTCGGCTTCTTCTACGACCTGGCCAAGTCCGCCGTGCTGCGGATGGCGTTCGCGCTCAGCCATGAGCTGGGCCCGCGGGGAGCCACGGCCGTCGCGCTCACCCCGGGCTGGCTGCGCTCCGAGATCATGCTGGAGGAGTTCGGGGTGCGCGAGGACAACTGGCGCGACGCCCTGGAGCGGGTGACCCACTTCGCCATCTCCGAGACCCCGCGCTACGTGGGCCGCGCGGTCGCCGCCCTCGCCGCCGACCCGGACGTCTCCCGCCACAACGGCGCGTCCCTCTCCAGCGGCGGCCTCGCCCGCGAGTACGGCTTCACCGACCTGGACGGCAGCCGCCCGGACGCCTGGCGCTACCTGGTCGAGGTGCAGGACGCGGGCAAGCCGGCGGACGTCACCGGCTACCGCTGAGTACGAGCGCCGGCCGGCGGCAAAGACCGGCTCCGGACCCTCCCGCGGTGATCGTTGCGCCGTATACCGTCACGCCATGACGACGGACACGGGACGTTTCGACGGGTACGGGGTTCTGATCACCGGCGCGGCACGCGGCATCGGCGCCGCCACCGCCCGGCGCTTCGCCGAGGAGGGCGCCGCGGTGCTGGTGGCCGACGTGGACGGGGCCGAGGCCGAGCGGACGGCGTCGGTCCTGCGCGAGCGGGGCCTGAGCGCCGAGGCGTGCGAGTGCGACGTGGCCGACCGGGCGTCCGTGGAGGCGGCCGTCGCGCGCTGCGCCGACGCCTTCGGCTCGCTCGACGTCCTGGTCAACAACGCGGCCCACTGCTCGCCCGACACCCCCGGCTTCGAGGAGCAGCCGGACGAGCAGTGGGCGGCGGACCTGGACATCACCCTCACCGGCGCGTACCGCTGCTGCCGGGCCGCGCTGCCGCATCTGGCCGCGTCCGGCCACGGGGCGATCGTGAACATCGGCTCGGTCAACGGGCTGCAGGACTTCGGCAACCACGCCTACAGCGCCGCCAAGGCCGGGCTGATCTCCCTCACCCGCACCCTCGCCGGCCACGCCGGGCCCCGGGGCGTGCGCGTCAACCTCGTGGCGCCCGGCACGGTCCGCACCAGGGCCTGGGAGGGCCGGGAGGCCGACCTGGAGGCCGTGCGCGGTCTGTACCCGCTGCGCCGGGTCGGCGAGCCGGAGGACGTCGCCGCCGCTGTGACGTTTCTCGCCTCCCGGGACGCCTCCTGGATCACCGGCGCCACCCTCGTCGTCGACGGCGGCATCACGGCCGTCAACTCCGGCTTCCACCAGGCCATGCCGCGGACGGAAGGAGTCCGCTGAGGCCGTCGGTGCGCGAGTGATCTGTGCTGTTCGTCTCAGGTCACCGTTCGGTTTCGGCACCCAAGTCCGTACAACCGACTTTTCCGATGGATCGTCTACCTGGCAGAGTGCGCAGGCCATGCGCCCAACTCCGCGGGAAAGGCAAATCGGATCATGGGGGACATACGTAGACGGAGTGCCGTCGTCCTCGGGCTCACCGCGATGGTGATCCCGCTCACGCTGGCGCTCGGCACCGCACCGGCGCAGGCCGCGAGCTGCACGACCAAGGCGGGCCCGTACCAGAAGCAGGTGGAGAAGTTCCTGGGCCGCCCGGTCGACGGCAAGCAGTCCTCCGCCGACTGCAAGGCCATCCGTGCCTTCCAGACCAAGCACGGCATCACGCCGAACATCGGCTACGCGGGTCCGGTCACCTGGGGCGTGATGGACCTCATGAACAAGCAGAAGGCCGCCGGGAAGAACCCGAACAAGGCGGGCAAGTGCCCGGTGAACAAGGGCCGCATCGCCTGTGTCGACCTCACCCGCCAGCTCAGCTGGATCCAGGACGGCAAGAAGCTCGTCTACGGCCCCGTCCCGGTCCGCACCGGACGTGACGGCTACGAGACGCGCACCGGCCTGAAGAAGGTCTACTGGCGGAACAAGAACCACCACTCGACCATCTACGACGTGCCGATGCCGTACGCGCAGTTCTTCGACGGCGGCCAGGCCTTCCACTCGGTCGGCGTCAGCATGTGGAACCCGCCCGGTTCGCACGGCTGCGTCAACATGACCAAGACCGACGCCAAGAAGTACTGGTCCCTGCTCAGGACCGGCGACGAGGTCTACGTCTACGGCCGCAAGCCGGGCACCTGAGAGGCCCGTGGACCATGCCGGGCGCCCGGAGACGTCTGTGGAACCGTGCGGGGCGCCCGGAGACGTCTGTGAACCGTGCCGGGCGCTTGAGGCGCCCGTGAACTCGCCCGCGGGGCACGCCGGATGACGTGATCAGCAACACGTCCGAAATGCCCGGTCCGGGGGTGATTACTCACAGCGCCTTCACGTCCGGCCCCGTATGCTTCACAGCATGTCCACCACTGTTGAACCCTCCGCCGAGCGATCGGCCGCCGAGGTCAACGAGGAGATCCGGGCCCTGTGGCTCCGGTCGGGCGGGACACTGAGCAGCGAGCAGCGCGAGGAGTACCAGCGCCTCGTCCTGGAGTGGGCCGCCGCCCTGCCGCAGCCGGCCAAGGCGGCCTGACCTCCCGCCGGCAGGCTCCGGCCGATCACCTCGGCATCACACAACCGTCAGCAGGGCACCCATGACCGCATGGGTGCCCTGCCCCTGTCGGCCCGGGCGGCCGGTCACCCCCACATCGCCGAGTAGTGCCGCTGGTAGGCCCTGCGGTCCTGCTCCGCCCTGATCCACCGGGTGGCCACCAGCGCCACCATGCTGCCGCCGATCACCAGCAGCCCCGGGCCCACATTGCGCGGGTCGGTCAGCCGGGACAGCAGGGTGGAGGCACTCGGGATGCCCGACGTCGGCGCCGAGGAGCCCGGCGAGGCACCGCCCGGGGCGGCGGCCGCGGGACCCGAGGGCGCGGGGGAGGGGGCCGCCGACTGGCCGCCCTCCTGCGGGGCCACGATGAGCTTGACGTTCAGCGCGGAGAGCGCCTTCGTCACCGGCTGGAAGTAGGTCGTGCCGCCCGTGCGGCAGTCGCCGCTGCCGCCCGAGGTCACGCCCAGCGCGATGCCCTCGGAGAACATCGGCCCGCCGCTGTCGCCCGGCTCGGCGCACACATTGGTCTCGATCAGCCCGCTGACCGTGCCCTCGGGGTAGTTGACCGTCGCGTTGAGCGCGGTCACCTCGCCGTCGCGCAGGCCGCTGGTGCTGCCGCTGCGGAACACCCGCTGGCCGACGGCGGGCTCGCCCACTCCGGTGATCCGCACGCCCTTGCCGTCCCCGATCGCCACCACACCGGCGCCCTCGCCGGCGCGTCCGTCGGCGTACTCGATCAGGGAGTAGTCGTCGCCGGGGAAGCTGGCGCCGACCGTGGTGCCGACCTCCTGGCGGCCACGCCCGTCGGAGAACCACACCGAGCCCTCGGGCCCGCAGTGCCCGGCCGTGAGGATGAACTCCCGCGTCCCGTCGGTGACGTTGAACCCGGCGGAGCAGCGGCCCGCGGTGGACAGGATGGGCGTGGCGCCGTTGAGCCGGGTGGTGAAGGTGCCCTGGGTGCGCTCCATGCGCACGAAACCGCCGATGTCCTCGGCGACTTCGGTCAGAGCGGACCAGTCGTCCGCCGACACCGTGCTGTCGCCCCGGACCACCACCTCGTTGGAGCGGTAGTCCATCGCCCACGCCGTGCCCGGTACGCGCTTGCCCGAACGCAGCGTCTGCGTGGCCGACTTCAGCTCGCTCATGCTGTGCCGCACCATCTTCGGCTTCGCGCCGGCCCGTTCGACCTCCCGCGCCGCCTCCTCGTCGGTGACGGCGACCACCGTCCGGCCGTCGGTGCCGATCCAGCTGCCCGCCGTGCGGTCGGTGCCGAGCCGCGACACCAGCCGCGCTCCCGGCCCCTGGTCCACCACGTCGCCGGCCGTCGCCGCGAACGGCACCGCGTCGGCCGCGGGCGGCTCGGTCGCCACCGCGCGGGTGACCATCGTGCATCCCAGGAGGATTCCGCCGACGGCCGCCAGCCGTGTCACTCGCCGGACGACCCGTCGTCGTGCGTGCCTCATGCATCGCTCCCGTACCTGAACAGCGCGCGGTGCGCACACCACGGGGCGCTCCCTTGGTTCGAGCGCCCTCTCTCCATACGGGTACGGGCCCCGGCGCGTTCAGCGCCCGCCGGATCGGCCGGAAGACATGCCCGCTGGCGTGATGTCGCCGCACGCCACCGCCGCCTATCCTGCGGCCCATGGCCAGGATCCCGCGCGAACCATCCGGTGGACCCAGTCCCCTCGCCGTCCTCACCCTCGACCAGCTGCGCCGCCGCACCAGCATGAAGTGGCGCACCTACCCCGACGACGTACTGCCCCTGTGGGTGGCCGAGATGGACGTGCCGCTCGCCGACCCCGTCGTCCGGGCCGTCACCGAGGCACTCGGACTCGGCGACACCGGCTACCCCGCCGGCACCGCCTACGCCGAGGCGCTCGCCGCCTTCGCGGAGAAGCGGTGGGGCTGGCACGGGCTGGCGGTCGAGCGCACCGCGCTGGTGCCCGACGTGATGCTCGGCGTGGTGGAGATGCTCAAGCTGGTCACCGGCCACGGCGACACGGTGGTGGTGAACTCGCCGGTCTACCCGCCCTTCTACGACTTCGTGCGGCACATGGACCGCCGGACGGCCGAGGCGCCGCTCGGCCCGGACGGGCGCCTGGACCTCGACGCGCTCGAGGACGCCTACCGCCGGGCGGTGGCGGGCGGCCGGCGCGCCGCCCATCTGCTGTGCAGCCCGCACAACCCGACCGGCACCGTGCACACCGCCGAGGAACTGACCGCCGTCGCCGCCCTCGCCGGCCGCTACGGCGTCCGGGTCGTCGCCGACGAGATCCACGCCCCGCTGGTCGTCGGCGACACGGACTTCGTGCCGTATCTGAGCGTGCCCGGCGGCGAGCGCGGACTGTCCCTGATGTCCGCCTCGAAGGCCTGGAACCTCGCCGGACTCAAGGCGGCCCTGGCCGTCGCCGGGCCCGACGCCGCCGAGGACCTGGCCCGGATGCCCGAGGAGGTCGGCCACGGCCCGAGCCACCTCGGCGTCATCGCCCACACCGCCGCACTGCGCGACGGCACCGACTGGCTGGACGCCGTGCTCGCCGGGATCGACGCCAACCGCCGCCTGCTGGCCGGACTCCTCGCCGAGCACCTGCCGGACGTCCGCTACCGGCCGGGCGAGGCCACCTACCTCGCCTGGCTCGACTGCCGCGCCCTCGGGCTCGGCGACGACCCCGCGCGGGTCTTCCTGGAACGCGGCCGAGTGGCCCTCAGCCCCGGGCCGGCCTTCGGCACCGGCGGGGCCGGGCACGCCCGGCTGAACCTCGCCGCCTCACCCGAGGTGATCGAGGAGGCGGTGCGCCGCATGCGGATCGCCGTTGCGGGCGGCTCCGCGGCCGCCCCGGAGTCTTAGACTGGCCGGTATGGACGATGCGTTGGTGGCACGGCTCGCGGCGGGGAAGTACCTGTTGGTCACCAGCTACCGGCGCAACGGCACGCCGGTCGCCACCCCGGTGTGGGTGGTGCGGGACGGCGACGCACTCGGCGTGTGGACCGCGGCCGACTCCGGGAAGGTCAAGCGGATCCGCAACCGCCCCGACGTCCTCGTCGGCCCCTGCGACATGCGCGGCAACCCCACCGGTGACCAGGTACCCGCCACCGCGGAGATCTGCGACGCGGAGACCACCGCCCGCTACCGCAAGCTGATCGCCCGCAAGTACGGACTGCTGGGCCGGCTCACGCTGCTCGGCAGCCGGCTGCGGCGCGGCCTGGACGGCACGGTGGGCATCCGCATCACCCTGTGACGGGCACAGCCGCTTCCCGGGCTTCGACCAGCCGGGTTCTGCCGGTCCGTCAGGTCCACGCCCGGTAGGGCTCGTCGATCAGCTGGAAGACGGGCTCGCCGCGCACCGGGTCCTTGGCGGTGGACAGCCGCACCCGGTCGCCGCTGTGGATGCCGATGGGCGGGCCCATCACCCGGCCCCGCACCACGAAGCCCTCGGCCATCTCGATCAGCGACACATTGCGGGCGGCCGGGGTGTTGCGGTGCACCACCGTCGAGTGGCGGACCGTGCCGACGCCCTCGCTGCGCTCCGTGCGCAGATCGCTGCCCTGGCAGACGGGGCACAGCAACCGGTGGTACATCGCGGTGCCGCACCAGGTGCAGCGCTGGAAGAGGATGGCCTCCGACTCCGGGCCCTGCGCTTCGAGGATGCCCGTCGCGGAGCCGGCTGCCTGCTGAGCGACGCTTCCTGAGTGGTGGTACACGCTGGTCAACTCCCTGCACTCGGCCGGAATCCCGCGTGTCCGGTCGCCCGGACACGGGTGTGCGCGGCTCGCCGTGCCACCGTGCACAGCGACAGAGTATGGCACTGAGTGCCACTCGTAAAGGCACTGCGTACCCTGAATTGCGCGAACGGGCGCCGCACGACGTGCGCTCGGTCTGCGAACAGGCCCCGCACGGGGTGCGCTCAGCCGTGGCCCAGGGTCGTCTCCAGCTCCTGCACCACCCGCCACAGCGGCGTCTCGCGACGGGCGACGACCACCACCACGTCCTCGGGAAGCTCGCCCGCCGGGGGCACCGGCACCGCACCGAACGCGGCCTGGACGTGCCGCAGGGCGTGGTCCACCGCCGCCTCCGCGTCGCCCTTGCCGTCCGAACGCAGCCAGGCGCGCAGCGCGTTGTTGTGGGCCGCCACCACCGCTGCCGCGATCACATCGGCCCGCAGGGTGGCGTCGCGCTGCCCGGCGAAGCGCTTGCGCAGATACCCGGCGAGGGCGCGCTGATAGCGCCACACCACCGACAGCTCGTAGGCGCGCAGCACCGGAACCCGCTTGGTCAGGCGGTAGCGCTGGACGGAGAACTCCGGCTTCTCGGCGTACATCCGCAGCACCAGCCGGGCCGCGTCGCACACCCGCCGCACCGGTTCGTCCTCGTCCGTGCTCGCCTCGAGGAAGGCGGTCATGTCGGCGAGGCAGCGCTCGTGGTCCGGGAAGACCACGTCCTCCTTGGACGGGAAGTACCGGAAGAACGAGCGGCGTCCGACCCCGGCGAGCGCCACGATGTCGTCGACGGTCGTCTCCTCGTAGCCCCGCTCCAGGAACAGC
>NZ_BAAAIZ010000009.1:80681-94610 GCF_039526425.1 Streptomyces thermospinosisporus | reverse complement strand
GGCCGGGAGCCGCACTGCTGGAGCTCATGAACGGGAACGTAGCATTGGAGAACCGAACATGGCACTCAGTGCACGCCCGGCACGGAACTGAGTGCAGTCCGCGATGACCCGCCGGCCGGCTCATAGGATCGTGCGACCACCACTGCCGAGGAGCCCGCATGCCGTCCGACCGCCCCCGCGTCCTGTACGTGACCGACCTGGCCTACCCGGCCCGCGGGCGCCGGTACGGGGACGAGGACGTCTTCCTGACCTCGCGGCTGCGCACCCACTTCGACCTGGCCCTGTGCCATCCGAAGGACGCCGCAGCGCTGCTCGGCTCCTTCGATGCGGTGGTGGTCCGCAACAGCGGCCCGGTGATGGAGTACCGGGAGGAGTACGAGGCCTTCCGCGCACGGGCCACGGCCACCGGCACCCCGGTCTACAACCCGCTCACCGGCAGCGGCGACATGGCCGGCAAGCAGTACCTGCTCGACCTGACCGCCGCCGGCCACCCGGTCATCCCCACGGTCGACCGGGCGGAGGACCTGCACCGCCTGCCGCCGGCCGAGCGCTACGTCGTCAAGCCCCGGCTCGGCGCCGACTCCATCGGCCTGCGCGTCGTCCCGCCGGAGGAGGTGCCCGCGCTCGTCGACGGCACCGTCCTGGTCCAGCCGCACATCGACTTCGCCTACGAGGTCTCCTTCTACTTCGTCGACGACGCCTTCCAGTACGCCCTGTACGCCCCCGACCCGGACCGTCGCTGGCAGCTGACGCCCTACGAACCCTCCCGCACCGACCTGGAGTTCGCCCGACGGTTCATCGACTGGAACACCCTCCGGCACGGCATCCAGCGGGTGGACGCCTGCCGGGCGCCGGACGGCGGGCTGCTGCTGGTCGAGCTGGAGGACCTCAACCCCTACCTCTCCCTCGACGCCCTCGACGAGGCGCGCCGGGAGGCCTTCGTCTCCGCCATGACGGCCTCGCTGCGCCGCTTCCTCGGCGCCGGCTGAACTCGCTTCCTCAGTCCCGGCTGTACTCGCCCCGCCCGGCTGAACTCGCTTTCCCCGCCCGGTTGTACTCGCTCTCCCCGCCCGTCTGAACCCTCGCGTCGCCCGGTGCGTATATCTGCGCATCGGGCGGCCCGCCGGTCCCCTGGGTGTGCGGGACGGCCCGCCCGCGGGAGGAGGAGAGCAGCTGTGACGACACCGTCCGAGCCAGGGCCGTCATCCGGCGGTCCGCCCCTCGAACCCATCCGCGTCCTGCGCCCGCGCCGCACCGACGCGCTCGCCGAACTGTTCCGGCAGTTCGAGGAGGACCAGGCCGACTACGAGCAGGTGCCGACGCCGGCGGCGCCGCCCGGATCCGAGGAGGAGACGCAGGAACTCCCGCCCTGCGCACCCACCGGCGGGCGGCGCCGTGCCCCGCTCGCCGAGCGGCCCGCGGCCGTGGTGGCCGCCATGGCGGTCGCGGCCATCGTGGGCTTCGGCGGGGCCGCGCTGCTGATCGGCCCGGACACCGGCGACCGTGCCGCCCCCGAGGCCTCGGCCCGCCCGACGACCGGCGCGCCCGACCCGTCCCCGCCGCCCCCGCCGCGGCGCGACGACAGCGGCTTCCTCAGCGAGGGCGACACCGGCCCCGAGGTGGTGGAACTGCAGCAGCGGCTGCTGCGCATCCCCGACGTCTACCGGGACGGCGTCACCGACGGCCGCTACGACGCCACGCTGACCGCGGCCGTCGCCCGGTTCCAGCTCTGGTACGGCATCCAGGGCGACGAGGAGGGCGTCTACGGCGACGACACACGGCGGGCGCTGGAGTCGCGCACGCCGTCCTTCGCGGCCGGGGCCGGCACACCGTACCGGGACCGGGCGTGAAGGCGGGGGAGGTGTCCGGCTCAGCCGTGCGCCTCGCGCGGCACGCGGATGTCCAGGACGCAGACGTCGTCGCGGCGCTCGTCCTCCAGCATGGCGTCCAGCAGCCGGCCCAGCGATCCCGGTTCGTCGTCGAGGTCGGCGGCCACGGCCCGGGCGAGCCGGTCCAGGCCCTTGTCGAGGTTCTCCGGGGGCCGCTCCACCAGGCCGTCCGTGTACATCAGCAGCCGGTCGCCCGGCTGGAGCCGGAACCGAGCCTCTTCGTAGGGCGGTGCCGCGATGGCGCCGAGCAGCATGCCGCGGGGCCGGGGCAGATAGGTCACCCCGCCGTCGCGCAGCAGCAGCGGCGGCGTGTGCCCGGCCTGCGCCCAGACCAGGGAGCGGTCGGCGGGCTCGTACCGGGCCAGGATCATGGTGGCGGTGCCGTGGCTGTCCCGGGAGTGCAGCAGCAGGGTGTTGAGGCGGGCCAGCGCGCCGGTCAGGGAGGAGCCGGTGATCATCATGCCCTTGGCGGTGAACCGCAGCTGCGCCATGGTGGCGACGGCGTCGACGCCGTGCCCGGCGACGTCGCCGACGACGAACAGCGCGTCCCCCTCGGGGAGCTCTATGGCGCTGAACCAGTCGCCGCCGACGGAGATGCCCGCCTGCGCGGGCAGGTAGGCCACCTCGACGTGCAGCCCGGACATGCCGACCGGCTGCCCGGGCAGCGGCAGCAGGGCGTCCTGCAGATGGGCGACCAGGGTGCGCTCGGCCTGCAGCACGTCGTGCTGGGTGAGGATGGCCCGCTCGCTCTCCACCAGGGCGAGTTCGGCGCGGCGCCGCTCGGAGACGTCCTGCACGAAGCCGTGCACCTCGACGGGGGTGCCGTCCACGCCCGACACCGCCTCGGCGACCAGCCGCAGATGCCGCAGTCCGCGGGGCGTGCGGATCCGGAACGGGGCGTCGAAGGGCTTGCCCTCCTGAAGCAGCCGCTCGATGGCCCGGTCCAGCCTGGGCCGGTCGTCGTTGAGGGCGAGCGCGGGCAGGTCGTCGAGCCGGAGCGGGCCGAGACCGGGGTCGCGGCCGAGGATGGTGAAGACCTGCGAGGACCAGGAGGCCACCGAGGTGGTCAGGTTCCATTGCGCCCAGCCCAGGCTGCCGAGCCGCTGCAGATCGGCCAGCCGCTGCTCCTGCCGGTCGGAGGAGGCATGGCGGACCCAGGTCAGCAGCAGGGCGTCGTCCAGCCGGGACACCCGCACCGAGTAGGTGGCCAGCTCCGCCACACCGTCCACCAGCTTCTCGTGGGCGAAGGGCTTGCCGTCGTACGGCTCGCCGGTGGCCAGCGCGTGCAGGCACCCCTGCCACAGCGACTCGTCGGGCAGTTCCTCCCGGTACTCGCGCAGCCGCCGCCCGGCCGGATCGTTGCCGGTGCCGCGCAGCAGACCGGCGGCCTGCGCGGTCACCGCGTCGATGCGGAAGTCCTCCACCTCACCGCCGGGCGCGCGCACCGGGGCCAGCAGCATCGCGGGCACCGGCAGCGCCTCGAACAGATCGGTGACGGCGCTCGCGAGCCCCTCGGCCGGGACGTCCTGCGGGGTGGCGAAGGCGCGCAGCCGCCCCGCGCACAGCCGGACCACTCCCCGCAGATGGCCGCGGTCGCGCGGGGTGAACGGCCCCTCGCGCTCGCGCAGCACACCGATGCAGTACTCGGCCCTCTGGCTCGGCGGCACGGGCAGCCAGACGCGGGAGCGCCAGCGGCTGGACGGCTCGCCGATGAGCGCATACCGCTTGCTGTCCTCGGTGAAGTCCTCCAGCCAGTGCGCCCGGCCGGTCTCGACCGTCTTCACGGGCGCGACACCGCTGAACGGCGGCACCTGGTTCCAGCGGGCGGACAGCTCCTCGTCGATGCCGGCGTGGCCGAACAGCTCCAGGTGGCCGGCGGGCCGGCGGGCGTAGATCATCACCGCGTCGGCGCCCAGATCCGGGGCGAGGTGCTCCAGCAGGCAGCCGGCCAGGTCCTGCGGGGTCTCGACCCGGACCAGCGCCCGGCCGAGACGGCTGAGCGCGTCGGCGACGTCGTCGGGCGGATCGTCGCCCGCCGGGGAGTCGGGCATGCCGTGCCGGTCGTAGGCCTCCGTCGTGGCCGGGCCGGTGTCGGAGGGCGGGGTGGGGGTCACCTCCCCGAGCGTGATCCAGCACTCCTCCAGCAGCGAGTGGCGGGCGGCCTTGGCCCGCTGGAGCAGCGTCTCGGCCGCGGCGTCCGCGGAGCAGCCGGTGAGGGCCATCACCACGCCCTTGGCGCGTTCCACGACACCGGACATCGCCGTCTGCTCGCGCAGGCGGTCCATCTCGGCCCGTTGCCGCGCCACGACCCTGGCGAGTTCCGCCAGGTCGGGTGCGGCTCCGGACTCCGCCGGGGACATGGGGTCGCTCACGGGTCGAGCATGGCACACAAACCGCTGTTCGATGACAGCCTTGTGCCCCTGGATCCGTGATCGAGGGCAGGTGGCGGGCGGTGCGGCCGCCCGGGGTGCGGCAGGGCCGGACGCAGGTCAGCGGCCCGCTTCCACCAGGGCCTGGGTGACCGCGCGGACACTGCGGGCGATGTGCTGAAGCTGCATGACCTCGGCGGCGTAGAGCTTGATGGTGTGCTCGATGGCACCCTCGTGGAGTCCCATGCGGGGAAGGTCCGCCCGGGCCGTCTGCAGGGCGGTGCGGGCCACCCGGATCTCCTGTTCCACCTGGAGCTGGGCGTGCCGGGCCAGGAGAACGGGGTTCCTGATGAACGCGGGGTAGCTCGCGTAGCGAGCCGGCACCAGCTCGCGCAGCCACTTCGCTGCCGAGCGCTCCCAGTCGTAGCTGCCGGGCATCTTGACCTGGCAGGGCCAGTCGGGGCTGACTCGCGTGGACGTCACGGGCATGTCTATCGCTTCCGGGTGTGCGGCGTCGTTGGGTGGACGACGGGTTGGGGCGGCCCCGGCCTAGGGGATGACCGGGGCCGCCACAGGCGGCCGGACAGGCGATGCCCGGCCGGACACCTTCGCCCGCCGGAGCGGGTAGGAGCCGGCGGCTTCGGGTGTCGCGCGCGGCTGGGCCGCGATCCGTGAGCAGTATTTATATATGCCGTCTGCTTTGCAAGACGTATGAAAACATTCATGCGTGCTTTGAAGTGGATGGGCCACTTCATGGCTGTTCGCAGCGGTGTCACCGGTCCGGACCCGGGCCCGGAAGGGGGCCGGGAGCCTGGTTCCGCACTCGATTCCGGATGAGGAACGGGCTCAGTCCCGGATGAAGAACTGATGCTGGTCGGCGAGCTGTTCGTACTCCTCCAGGCGCGCCTGGGTGCGCTCCGGATCCGCGTCGGTCATCGCCTGGAGCAGCGCCGCGCACATCACGCCCGGCGCCGCGTACGAGTCGAACACCAGCCGCGACCCGGTGCCCGTGGCGAAGGTGACGTCGGCCTCGTCCGCGATCGGCCCGAGGGCGAGGTCCGTGATCAGCGCGACCTTCAGGCCGGCCCTGCGCGCCACCTGCACCGCGGTGAGCGTCTCGTGCGCATGCCGCGGCATGGAGAACGCCAGCACCCAGGTGCCGCCCGCCTCCCGCGACTGCAGCAGCGCGTCGTACGCGACGCTGCCGCCCAGCGTCACGAGCCGCACATCCGGATGGATGCGCCGGGCCGCGTAGGCGAAGTACTCGGCCAGGGAGACGGAGATGCGCAGGCCGAGGACGGTGAGCGGGGTCGACTGCGACAGCTGCCGGCCGACCTCGATGACCCGGTCCGCGTCGGCGAAGTCCCGCCGCAGGTTCTCCAGGTTCTCGATCTCCGCGTCGACCGCCGCCTGCAGCTCGTTGCCCCGGTTCTCCTCGGCCGCGCCGCCGGCGAAGGTGCCGAGGGCGATCGACTGCAGCTTCTCCCGCAGCGCGGGGTAGCCGCTGAAGCCGACGGCGGAGGCGAACCGCGTCACCGACGGCTGGCTGACCCCGACCCGGTCCGCGAGGTCCGTGATCGACAGGAACGCCGCCTCGGTGATGTGCTCGATCAGGTACTGGGCGATGCGCCGCTGACCGGGGGAGAGCCGCGGCCGGTCGAACAGCGCGCGGAGCTGGGAAGTCGGGGACACCTCCGTGTCCTGACCCGCCTTCCCCGAGGTGATCGCGGATGCCTGTGCGCGTGCCTGCTGCGGCGATGGCACCGGTACGCCTCCTTCATCTCCCACGAGAGTTCAACATAGCTCACTCACCGTGGTGACCAGCCGCCTCACCGCTGCGCACCCGGCACGCATCCGCGGGGATATCCCCGGCTCCCGCGGGAACCCGCCCACCGGCGCAGGGCCGCGAGGCCCGCGCCGAAGCCGCAGAACACAGCACCGGACACCGCACCCGAGGAGCGACCGGGATGACCGTCCCCGAGGAGAACCGGCCGAAGACCCGCACCACGGACGACGCCGGACAGGCGCCGGGCACGGAGCCGAGCAAGGGCCACGAACAGGACGCGGGCGGCACCGGCCGCACCCTGCGCGAGGCGCTGGAGGAGGCGCAGATCCGCCCCGACGACTTCGAGGACCGCTGAGCTCCCGTCCCCGCGGCACCCACGATCCGCGGCACCCCTGGCACGGCCCGTACCCCGACGACACGACGGCAGGTGAACCCCCGATGAGCGCCCTGAGCGCGCTGGAGCAGGTCCTGGAGAACCGGTGGGAGGCGGTGCGGGCAAGACTGCTGGGCCGCGAGCGCGAGCCGGTCGAACTGGTCGAGGCGCTGCGGCACGAGTGCGACAGCAACGCCGTCGTCTCCCCGGGCGGCCGGGTGATGGTGCCCAACGCCTACGACGTGGAGCTCGCCGCCCCGGTCCACGAGGAGCTGAACCGCCGGGGCGGCGGCGTCGGCCAGGCGCTCACCGACTGCCTGGCCCGCCACGCCGCACAGAAGGGGTACGAGTGGGCCGGCCCGCTCACCGTGCATGTCGTACGCACCCGCGACCTGCCCGATGGTCACTACCGCGTGTCGAGCAGCGTCATGCGGCATGTCAGCGCCGCGGCGTTCCAGCGGGCCGGGCGGTGACGCCCGGAGTCGTCGACGGGACAGGGGCTCACCGCCGGTAGATCGTGATCGAGTGACCGACGTCCTCGACCGGACGGCTGCCCTCGAGCAGCCGGGCCTGCCGTCCGGTCGCCTTGGCCGCCGCCGAGTCGGAGACCGCCAGCACCCCGTGCACCCGCTCGGGCGGCACCTTGCGCGGGTCGGTGGCCCGTATCCCGTAGTACGACGGCACCCCGCTGCCCTTGTAGACCAGCCAGATCCGCTCCCCTCGGTAGCGCTCGCGCAGCCGTTCGGCGAGCCGGCCGAGGTCCTGCCCCCAGTCCACATTGGAGTCGTGCAGATGCTGCCGGGTGCGCGCCGGTCCGCCGAACGCCTCGTTGGAGTACGGCAGATAGAAGGGGAACGTCCGCAGCGAACTCACCGCGACGAAGGCCACCAGCGCCCCGGTGGCGATCCGCCCCCACCGGTGCCGCAGCGCGACGAGCACACAGCCTGCCGCCACGGCCAGGAACAGCGGCAGGCACAGCGCGTACCGGGTGCCGAAGTTCCGTGACCCCTGCATGGCGGCCGCCAGCAGCACCGCGGGAGCCGCCAGCAGGTAGGGCGCGGCGGGACGCAGCCGCCGCACCGCGAGCACCGTCACGGCACCGGCCGCCCACAGCGCGAGCATCCCGAGCGGTGTCTTCACCAGCAGCGCGGCGGGCAGGTAGTACCACAGCGAGCCGGTGTAGAGCCGGCCGAACAGGAACCCTTCCCAGGGGAAGTTCTCGAAGCCGAACTGGACGCGCATGCCGTCCCGGTAGGGCTCCGGGAGCGGCATCGACTCCACCATCAGTCCGCGCAGTCCGTGCACCACCGGCACATGCTGCTGAGGGTTCCACCGCAGCCGCGGATCGACCAGCAGATACGTCACCCACACGACGGCGACCGCCACCAGCCCCACCGCTGCGGCCCCCGCGCACGCCCGCGCCGCCCTGCGACGCCCCCCGCCCTCCGACGCGCACCACACCGACACACCGGCCAGCGCCAGCAGCACAGGCACCGCGGGCAGGGTGCTCATCTTCGTCGCCAGGGCCGCGCCGAGCGCCACGCCGGCCCACGGCAGAAACCGCCGCGGCCGGTGCCGTGCCCGCCACAGCAGCCACACCGCCGTCAGCAGGAACCCGGCGGCGGGCACGTCCAGCGTGGCCAGCGAGCCGTGCGCGATCACGTCGGGGGAGAGGCAGTACAGCGCGAGGGCCGTCAACCCGCCCGCCGTTCCGGCCAGTTCACGGGCGAAGAGGAACACCACCGCCGCGAACGCCAGCGTCAGCGCGATCACCGGCAGCCGCGCCCACAGCATCACCCGCCAGGGATCATTGCCCGACTCGTACAGCAGCCGGCGCCCCAGCTGCGTCTGGTCACCGTCGAATCCGGGATCGAGCCGCGGCTGCGCGACGGCGACCCCCGCGGCGATCAGCAGCTTCCCCAGCGGCGGATGCTCGGGGTTGAACCGCAGGCTGTGCTCCTCCAGATAGACGGCGGCGGCGCCCACATACACCGGTTCGTCGATCGTGGGCGTCTGCCGCACGGCGGCGGTCACCATGGCGACGAGCATCTGCCCGAGCAGCAGCACCACCAGGGCGGGAACCGCCCAACTCCGAACACCGAGACGCCTCATGAGGCGCTACTCTCCCACCAGCCCCACCCGCCCGGCGGCCACCCCGGCACATCTCACACCACCGGACGCCCACTCACCTCCGGGGCCGATGCGGCGAGTCCGGCCAGCGGGGCGCCGCTGAGCCGGCACACCGTCCACTCGGTCAGCAGCTCGGCGCCCAGCGACTTGTAGAAGGCGACCGCGGGTTCGTTCCAGTCCAGCACCACCCACTCGAACCGCTCGAAGCCGTGCTCCCGGCAGACCGCGGCCAGCGCCGCGATCAGCGCCCTGCCGTGCCCGGAGCCCCGGGCGTCCGGGCGGACGTAGAGGTCCTCCAGATGGATGCCCCGGGTCCCGGTCCAGGTGGAGAAGCGGGGGAACCAGAGCGCGAACCCCGCGACCCGGCCGGACTCGTCGTCCTCGGCGATCAGCACGTACGCGGCGGGATGCTCGCCGAACAGCGCCTCGCGCAGCTGTTCCTCGGTGGCGCGGGCCCGATCGGCGGCCCGCTCGTAGGCGGCGAGCTCACGGATCATCGCGAGGATCTCGGGGACGTCGTGCTCCGTGGCTGTTCTGATCATGCCGGTGAGCGTCGGTCAGCGGAGGGCGTCGCGTCCACTGGATTCTGTTCCGTGAGACGCCTGCCGGCCCGCAGGACGTCCGCGGTCGGGCCGTCCAGGGCGGCCATCGGCACGATCAGGTCGGCGCGGTGGCGGGTCGCGGCGACCAGTTCGGCGTTGCGCTGGTCGCTGCGCGTCACCCAGGCCACCGCCTCCTCGTGCGTCTTGCCGAACTCCTCGTGGCGGGCGATCAGCCGGCGCAGGCGCTCGGACTCGTCCAGTGCGCAGAACCACACCTCGTCGAGGCAGGCCCGCACCCGCGCCCACGCCCCCTTCTCCAGCAGCAGGTAGTTCCCCTCGGTCACCACCAGCCGGGCCTGCGGCGGCACCGGAACGGCGCCCGCGATCGGCTGCTCCAGGACCCGCTCGAAACCCGGCGCGTACACCACCTCGTCGTACGGCTCCTGCCGGATGCGGGCCAGCAGTGCGGCGTAGCCGGCCGCGTCGAAGGTGTCGGGGGCGCCCTTGCGGTTCCGGCGGCCCAGCCGCTCCAGCTCCGCGTCGGCGAGGTGGAAGCCGTCCATGGGGACGTGCGCGACCCACGGCTCCCGGCCCTCGTTCAGGGCTCGCACCAGGCGCTCCGCGAGGGTGGACTTGCCGGAGCCGGGGCTTCCGGCGATGCCGAGGATCGCACGCCGCCCGTCCCGGGGGAGGGCGCGGGCACGGTCGAGGAGGTCGTCGAAGGTCAGCGCCACACAGCAGAGTGTGTCACCCGGAGGGCCCCGGCATCCGGGACTGTGGAGGAAGACACCGGTGCCGTGGGGAACAGTGGCCGGTATGACGGATCTGGGCCTGCCCGACACCATCCTCGCCTGCCTCTTCGACCTCGACGGCGTCGTCACCAGGACGGCGGTCGTGCACGCCGCCGCGTGGAAGGAGACCTTCGACGCGTTCCTGCGCGAGCGCGAGGGCGAGGGCTTCCGCCCCTTCGACGACACCGACTACGGCGAGTACGTCGACGGCCGTCCGCGCGCCGACGGTGTCCGCACCTTCCTCGCCTCCCGCGGCATCGAACTCCCCGAGGGCACCCCCGACGACCCGCCCGAGGCGCCGACCGTGCACGGCCTCGGCAACCGCAAGAACGAGCGGCTGCTGGAGATGATCCGCAGCGGCGGCGTGGAGGCGTACGAGGGCACCCTGCGCTACATCGAGCGGGTGCGCGCCCGCGGCCTGCGCACCGCGATCGTCTCGGCCAGCGCCAACTGCCGGGACGTGCTGCGTTCCATCGGCGCCGAAGAGCTGTTCGACGTCCGCATCGACGGCGTGATCGCCGCCGAACGCGGCCTGGCCGGCAAGCCGAGCCCCGACACCTTCCTCGCCGCCGCCCGCGAACTGGGCGTGGAGCCGGCCCGCGCCGCCGTGTTCGAGGACGCCCTGTCCGGCATGGACGCCGCCCGCGCCGGCGGCTTCGGCTATGTCGTCGGCGTGGACCGCACCGGCCGGGGCGACGCGCTGTACGCCCATGGAGCCGACCGGGTCGTCACCGACCTCGCCGAGCTGCTGGCGCCCGGGACCGCCAGCTGACGGCCGGTCACGTACCGAAAGCATTACGGCAGTCGGCCGAGTTCCACCCGGCCCGGACCGGCCTACCGGGTTAGGTTGTCCACGTTTTCCGATTTTCTGATGTTCCGATTCACATGACGGTCGGACAGCCGATCGGGCAGACGGTCGGACAGGAGAGGTGGACGATGACCCAGGGCAGCGGCGCCCTCCTCGTAGGCCAGCGGCGACGCGAACAGCCGCCCGGACCGGGCCGGCCCCGCCGGATGCGCGGCACCCGCCCGATCGCCCTGGTGGCCGGCCTCTTCACCCTCGCCCAGCTCGTCCTCGTCCGCCCCACGCTGGGACTCGGCTGGGACGAGATCGTCTACGTCAGCCAGGTCACCTCCCACCACCCGGCGGCCTTCTTCAGCGCCCCCCGCTCGCGCGGCGTCTCCCTGCTGGTCGCGCCCGTCGCCTCCTGGTCCGACTCGACCGCCCTGCTGCGGATCTACCTCGCCGTGCTGTCGGGCCTGGCCCTCCACCTCGCCCTGCGCTGCTGGCGCGGCCTGTTCCCGACGCGGGTCCTGGTCACCGGCGGGGCCTTCTTCGCCACGCTGTGGATCACCCTGTTCTACGGACCGCAGGCCATGCCCAACTACTGGGTGGCGGCCGGTGCCCTCATCACCGTCGGCTGCTTCCTGCGCCACCGCGACGGCGGCGGTGCGCCCGGCGCACTGTGGGGCGGGTTCGCGGGAACCGCGCTCATGGCCTGGATGCGGCCCACCGACGCCGTCTACGTGACGGTCCCGCTCGTCGTCCTCGCCCTGGTGACCCGCCGCCGGCGCGCCCTGCCCGCCCTGGTCGCCGGTGTCGCGGCGGGCGTCGTCCCCTGGGTGATCGAGGCCTACGCCTGGCACGGCGGCCTGTCCGCACGGCTGGCCGAGGCCTCCCGCATCCAGGGCGGGCTCGGCTGGCACATCGCCGTCGGCGACCAGCTGCGCAGCCTCGGCGGCCGCGCCCTGTGCCGGCCCTGCACCGGGGAGATGCCCGCCCTGGTGGTCACCCTGTGGTGGTTCGCCCTGCCGCTGCTCGCCGTGCTCGCCCTGGTCGTCGCCGTCCGCCGCGGGCGCACGCTGCCCACCGTGGTGCCGCTGGTCTGCGCCGCGACCGTCGCCTTCCCGTACCTGTTCATGATCGGATACGCGGCGCCCCGCTTCCTGCAGCCCGCCTACGCCCTGCTCGCCCTCCCCGTCGCCGACGCCCTGTGGCATCTGGTCCGTGCCCCGGGCGGCGGCCGGCGCAGGAACGTCGTCACTGCGGCCGTCGCGCTTGCGGTCGCCGGTCATCTCGCGGTGCAGCTGGCCGTCCTGATCGCCGCCGTGGACCGCAACCACGACAGCCGCCGCGACTGGGCGCGCACCGCCGCCCGGCTCCACGACCTCGGCGTCCGCCCGCCCTGCCTGATCACCGGCTACCAGGCCATCCCCATCGGCTACTACACCGGCTGCTCCTCCGGCGCGACCGCCGGACACAACGAGAACACCACCGTCGCCGAGATCCTGCGCACCGCCGACAGCATCCCCGTCGCCCACCTCACCGGCCCCGGCGCCACCCCGCCCGGCTACGCCCGCCCCTGGCCCGCCGGCCCGATCGGCGAGCTCACCGCCCGCGTCGCCCCGCGCTGGTCACGGGGTTAGGGATCCCGTTCCGGGAAACGCGGAACTGGCGCCGCCGGGGACCTACGAGTGGACGTGGCGCGCCGCGAGAGGCCGCGAGAGGCCGCGAGTGGAGGACGACATGAGTACGGAACCGATGGGCGACGACGCCTACCAGCCCACCGGCAGCAACGAGGAGCAGGCGGACGCCGCACCGCTCGACCCGCAGGAAGCCGTCGACGAGCTGATCTCCGACGACACCCTCGACGAGGGCTACTCACCGCCGGAGAAGCCGCTCGGCGTCACCAAGTACGGCACCACGGCCGCCGAGCAGCACGAGGGGGAGACCCTCGACCAGCGGCTCGAACAGGAGGAGCCCGACGCCTTGGGAACGACCGGTGACGGTGTGGGGGACCTGCCCGGCGGCGACGGCGAGGTCGTCGACCCGGAGGCCGGGGACGAGCGCGCCGGACGGCTGGTCGCCCCGGACGAGGGCACCCACGGCGACACCACCGAGGAGAGCGTCGCCGACGACGTGGGCATCGACGCGGGCGCCGCGAGCGCGGAGGAGGCCGCCGTGCACGTCGTGCCCGAGGAGGCCGTGCTGCCCGAGGAGGCCGTGCTGCCCGACGAGACCGAGCTGCCCGACGAGCAGGGCGGGGGCTGACCCGCCTCGAATGTGATCCCGCTGGGGACCTGACCCGTCACGGCCCTGACCCACGACGGGCGCGCCCCCGTGACGGAGACGACTGACGGACGCGCATGCGCACAACGCGACCGGGCCGGTGCAGCGTGCACCGGCCCGGTCGCGTTGTGCGCATGCGCCGGCCCGGTCGTCGCGGGCGGGAGCGGGGCGGCGCGTCAGGGAAGCATCTTGTCCAGGGCGGCAGGGCCTTCCCGGTCAAGCTTCTGCCTGGCCCATTCGAGATTCTGCGGGGTGAGGTCCTTGCCCGCGGCGAGGACGATGTCCTCGGGCGACACATCGGTGCCGGTGCGGGCGTGGAGCAGGCGGTCCGGGGTGGTGCTGTCCTCGGACTGCCGGGACGCATCGGGCTGGGACGTCGACATCATGTGCTCCTAGGGTCCGGATCCTGTTGCGGCCCCGGTGCGGTCATCGGGTCCGATATCTCACCATTCAACGCCGGAGCCCGCCGTGCATCCGGAGGAGCCCGGAGCACCCGCCGTGACGGCGCGCCCGCGGCACTGAAGGGCCGCTCCTCTCCGCTGCCGGGGTACCTTCCCGGGCTCGCGGGAAACCTGTACGGACCAGTCCGGGCCCCGTTCGGACGCGCAGGGATGTCGCGTCGCAAAGATCGCCGTGAAGGTGAAGGCACACGTCCCGTTTGTGGACACACATGTCTCTGCGTACGACAGGAGTTTCCCATGCGTATACGTCTGCTGACCGCGGCCGGCCTGGCGAGCGTGGCCCTGCTGGCAACCGCCGGCACCGCGGTAGCGGCCGACGGCCCCGTCGGTGTCGCCAGCCACAGTCCCGGCTTCCTGTCCGGCAATGTCGTCCAGATTCCGATCGACGTGGACGTCAACGCCTGCGGGAACTCCATCGGTCTGGTGAACCTGCTGTCGTCGCAGTCCCACAACGTCTGCGTCAACAGCCGCTGACCGCTCGGACGGCGCTCCCGGCTCCGCGGATCACCGCGGATGCC
>NZ_BAAAIZ010000009.1:79688-80664 GCF_039526425.1 Streptomyces thermospinosisporus | reverse complement strand
GCCGTCGGCCCAAGGCACCAGCACCAGCATCGTCACGTCGTCCCGCACATCGGGGCAGTGCCCCACGAGGTCCGCCCAGACCCGCTCGGCCAGCACACCGGGGTCCTCATGGGCGAGCACCGCGAGCCGTTCGGCCAGCGGGTAGAAGGACCCGTCGGCGCCGCGCGCCTCGAGCACACCGTCGGAGGCGAGGAACAGCCGGTCGCCCGGCCGCAGCGCCAGCGAGGTGAGCGCGGGCGGTGCCACCTCGGCCATCCCCAGACCCAGCGGCACCCCCGGTTCGACCTTCACCTCCTCGACCCGCCCGTCACGCAGCAGCAGCGGGCCCGGCTGCCCGCAGGCGACGATCCGCACCGCCGGCCCGTCGCCGGAGAAGTCCATCAGGACGGCGGTCGCGAACAGCTCGGCATGCGGATCGCCCCCCGCGTCCACCATCAGCCGCCGGTCCAGCCGGGCCGCCACCGCCTCGGGGTCCGGCTCGTCCAGCACCGCCTCACGGAACGCGCCGAGCAGCGACGCCACCGTGGCGACCGCCGACAGTCCGTGCCCCTGCACGTCCCCCATGACCGCCCGCACCCCGTACGGACCGGCCCGCACATCGAAGAAGTCGCCGCCGACCAGCGTCCCGCGCTGCGCCGGCCGGTACAGCCCGGCGCAGCGCACCGACCCCACCCGTTCCGGCAGCGGCGGCACCACCGCCCGCTGGACCGCGTCCGCCACGGCCCGCTCGGTGACCAGCTGGGCGTCCCGCCGGCTGCGCACGAACGACAGCAGCACGCTCAGCGCGGCGACGAAGGCGATGGTCAGCAGGTCCGTGCGGTTCACATCGGCCAACTGGAACCCCGGCACGCTCAGCAGCAGCACGCACAGGCCGCCGAGCACCGCCGTCATCAGCGGCCCGTGCACCAGTACCGCGAGAGGCGGCACGGCGCCCAGCACGAAACCGATGTCGACCGGGTCGGGGCTGGCGGCCGTC
>NZ_BAAAIZ010000009.1:60243-79669 GCF_039526425.1 Streptomyces thermospinosisporus | reverse complement strand
GCCGCCAGCAGCCCGCCCGGCAGGAACCGGGCCCAGCCGGGCGGCGGCGCGCCCCGCAGATAGCTCCGCAGTTCCCGGTCCCGGCGCGGCGGCTCGGCCCGCACTCCGTTCACACCCCCACGCTGCTACGCGCGCCCCCGCCGCGCACCCCGGAGGCCGTTCCGGGAGCCGGCAGGCGCCGGGCGGGCACGCGGCGGGCAGGGCCGGGGCAGGGGCTCAGAACGCGGTCAGCGTCAGCCGCAGCCCGGTGGGCGCCGTGTCCTGGATGTAGGAGGCGAAGTCGGCGACGTCGTCGAAGGCGAAGCCGTACGCCTTGCCGTCCTCGGTGGCCTCGTGCATGGCCTTGGCGTAGTGGTTGGTGAGCTCGGTCCGGTAGAACTCGCCGGGCTCGGTGGTCGGCTGCTCGGGGTGGCTGAGCAGCGTGGTGCGGTTGAAGGCGGCCCCGAGCACCGCGGCGACCGGGCCGGTGGTGCCGTCGTTGGGGGCGGCGAGGGCGCCGTCGCAGAACAGCACGTCCCGGGTGGAGGGCTTGCCGAAGGACACCTGGGCCGGCCCGTCGAAGGTGAAACGGTCGCCGCGCACCCGGCCCGTGAAGGTGCCCGCGTTGGTGGTGACCTTGAGGTCCTGGCCGGTATACGTGCTCCACACCTCGTCGATGTACGGGGCGAGGTAGTCCTTCGGGAACAGACCGGCGTCCAGGCCGTGACCGGGGGCGATGATCCGGGTGTCGTCCACGACGAGCTTGGAGAACACCTCGTCCTTCCGCATCGCCTCGAACGCGGCGGCCCGGCCGCCCTCGCGCACGGTGCCGGTCGTCTGGTCGTCGGCGCCGGTGAGCCTGAGGCTCAGCGGCACGCTGAACATGTCGACCATCGTGGTGTTGCAGAACATGCCGGAGGAGTTGAAGGTGAACTCCGCACAGTCGTGCAGCACACCGAAGTTGGGGTCGGACTCGACCCAGCCGGCCGGGAACTGCAGCGCCGCGTTGCCGTTGCCGTCGGCCACGGCCTTGAACTTCAGCTTCTCGCCGAGGGCCACATAGATGCGGCCGGACATGTGCGGCAGGGACAGCTTGGTCTCGCCGGAGCCGGCGAGGCTGATCGCGTAGTCGGTGAAGCCGTCCGGGCCGTTGTCGGACAGGGAGACGGGGGCCAGGGTGCCGTCGGGGGTGAGGCGCACCTGCCGGCCGTCCTGGTTGCCGACGACGTAGAGATGGATGCTGCCGTTGTCGAAGGAGCCGGTGTTGTTGACGACCGTGAGCGGCAGCGAGCCGCCGGCCTTGGGAGAGGCCTTCTCACCGGAGGAGCCCGCGAGCGCGTGCGGGGCGAGCGCGGCGGCCGCGGGCACCGCGACGGCGGCGCCACCGAGGGCGAGAAGCAGCTTGCGGCGGCCGAGCTTTCGCTGGTGTCGAGGAGTCATGTGGGGGGTCTCCCGAAGTACTCGTGCGGGCACTGAGAGCGCTCTCACCGCGAACACCGGTGAACGCGCGGCCTCGATGGTACGGACCTCAACTGTGCCCGCAACGCGTCCGACTTGTCCTCAACTCGCTCTGACCTGCCCAAACGTGATGCCCTGACAGGGAACTCACCGGCGCTTAACGGCCTCTTAAGGCTCCTTTAAGCGCTTTGCGTCTGCGACCGGCCCGGAGGACGGCACGGCGCCGCCGAGAACGCTCCCGGCGGCTGCTCGCGCCGGACGGTCTCACCAGGCCGTCTCCGCGCCGGACGGTCTCACCGGCCGCCCGTTCCGGTCGCCGTCACCAGGCCGTCTCCGCGCCGGACGGTCTGATCGGCCGCTCGTTCCGGTCGCCGTCACCAGGCCGTCTCCGTGCCGGACGGTCTGATCGGCCGCTCGTTCCGGTCGCCGTCACCAGGCCGTCTCCGTGCCGGACGGTCTGATCGGCCGCTCGTTCCGGTCGCCGTCACCAGGCCGTCTCCGCGCCGGACGGTCTGATCGGCCGCTCGTTCCGGTCGCCGTCACCAGGCCGCCCGCGCCGGTCGCTCTCACCGGCCGTTCCTCTCCGGTCGCCCGCACCGGACACCGTCACCGGGCGCCGGACAGCAGCTCCTGCGCCTCTTCGAGGATCTCCGTCACCCGCAGCGCGAACGCCGCGTCGCACGCGTGCGGCCGGCCGGTGCGGGCAGCGGTGACCAGGGCGTCCGCGGCGCGGACGAGCGAGGGGACGGCCGGCTGCCGCGCCTCGGGCAGGGAGGTGACGCCCGTGGTGCCGCGCAGCTCCACGTGGGTGCCCGCCGCGGCCGGCGGCGCGGTGAGGCTCAGGGTGAGGGTGCTCGACGCGCCGCCCGTGTGGTCCAGCACGAGATGCACGGTGTCCCCGGGGCCGTGCGCCGCCGCCGACACCTGACGCACGTCACCGAGCACCGGCAGCAGCACGGACAGGGCGTGCGGACCCACGTCCCACAGAGCGCCCTTCTCCTGGCGCCACGGGGAGGCCGCGAAGGGGTTGTCGTCGGCGCTGAAGACGGCGCCCAGCCACTCGGCCCGCGCGGTGAACCAGCCGCCCGCGCGCTCCTGTTCGGTGATCCAGGCCTCGGCCTCGGGCTGGAACCGGGTGGTGAAGAAGACGACCGAGGCCACCTGTGACCGCTCTGCTGCCGCCACCACCTCGCGCCCCTGCTCGACCGTCAGCGCGAGCGGCTTGTCGAGCAGGAGATGGCAGCCCGCCCGGGCGGCCCGCGCGGCCAGTTCGCCCTGCACCTGGGGCGGCAGGGCCACGGCGACCGCGTCGACGTCGGCGAGCAGGGCGTCGAGGTCGTCGTAGGCCCGGACGCCATAGGCGCCGGCCAGTTCCCGGGCTGCCTCCGGGCGGCGGCCCCACACTCCGGTGAAGTCCAGCTCCTCGTGCTCGTTCAGCGCGGGGGCGTGCGCCACCTTCGCCCAGGGTCCCGTGCCGAGCAGTCCGATCCGCATACCGCCGCCTCCCGCTGTTCCGGTGCCGTGCGCCGTCGCCGGCCGCAGGCCCTCGTTCCGTTCCACGCCGCCGGCCGTTGTGCCGCCGGCGGTCGTCGTGGCCGAGGGTGGCACACCGGCCGGGGGAGCGGAGCGCCCGGGTGAGGCTCAGCCCTGGGAGGTGCTGATGTTGACCATCCAGGTCACCCCGAACTGGTCCGTGCACATGCCGAACACGTCCCCCCACATCTGCCGCTCCAGCGGCACGGACACCTGGTTGCCGCTGGACAGTTTCTCCCAGTAGCCGCGCAGCTCGCTCTCGTCGTCGCCGCTGAGGCTCACCGAGTAGGCGTTGCCCGGCTTGTACTCCATGCCCGGCGGGTGGTCTGCGCCCATCAGGGTGAACCCGGACGGCGTCTCCAGCATCCCGTGCATGATCTTGTCCGCGTACTCGGGACCGGACTGGCCGATGTCGCCGTAGGTGTTCAGGTGCAGCTCCCCGCCGAAGACGTCCTTGTAGAACTCCATCGCCTGCCGGGCGTCGCCGTCGTAGCTCAGATAGGGGTTGAGGCGCGAGGCCATGAATCCTCCCGAAAATGGCGCAAAAGTACTCTTGCGCGCAGCGTAACCCGGCCCAGGGGCCCCCGCCTCCGGCCGGCCGTGACGGAGCCGGGCCCTCCAAACCCCGCCGGTCCCATGTGTTCGGCTTCTGCTGCCGGGCGGCCTGCCGCGGGCGAAGGATTCCCGTCAATTCCTGTTACGTGAGTCAAAGAGGTGAATGGTTTCGGCGGGTTCGGGTACGCGCAGTGAAAAACCAGAGAGGGGCGCTTCGTGCTCGTACCGGACCCGAAGGTCGTGAGAGAGCTGCTGACGAAGTACGCGACGCTGCGGATCGCACAGGCGGAGAGGCATTCGCCGGTGGCGGAACGCGAGTTGGAGGATGTCAGCTACACGCTCTGCGTGATGATGGGCACCTCCGGCATCGAGGACGCCATCGCCCGGGCGGACGCCCTGCTCGTGCAGGGACGTCCGGTGGCCGCACGGTCCGCGGACCCGGACGGCGACAGCGGGCTGTCCCTGGCCGTCTGACGCGGCCGGCCCCGGCGCAGGGGCGCACAACGGCACGGGCCCGGGTGGAGGCGCGCGTGATTCTCGCGCCTCCACCCGGGCCCGTGGTGCGAACGGGGAAAACGCCGCCGCCCGGTACCGTGCCCCTTAGACTCGGCACTCGTGTCTCCGTACCGGAGCCGCCGAGCAGAAAGGCACGTTGACGGGTGTTCCAGGATTCCCCCATCTACGACCGACTCATCGCGGAGTGCGGCGATGTACCCGCCCAGGTCCGCCGCGAGGCCGAACGCGTGAGCAGGGAACTGGAGCTGGTCATGCGCCCCCTGCAGTCCCCCGGCCTCGACCGCCCCGCCGGCTCCCCGGGCAACGGCTGGCAGCGCACCGCCCTGCTGCCGGGCCCCCGCCCGGCCTGACCGCGACGGCCGCGTCCGCCCCGCGAGGACGCGCCCGCATCTGCCACCGCACGGGCCTCAGCAGGCCCGGACACCCGGCTCGTCGGCCTCCCGTCTCTCCTCGGGGACGGGGCGGCCCAGCCACTCGGCGATGGTGCGGGCGATCGGCTGGCCCGTCTCCACCTCCACGAAGCCGAACTGGCCCGACTGATTGCATTCCAGGAACCACCACACCCCGTCCGCGTCCTCCACGAAGTCGAAGGCCCCGTACGCGAGTTCGGCCTCGCGCATATAGCGCAGAACCGTCTCGGCGGTGCGCGGCGGCACCTCGACCGGCTCCCAGGGCGACCCGGGTCCCGCGAACCGCACGTCGACCTCCTGCGGATCCGCGTCCGGGGCCGCCGCCTTGCGGGCCCCCAGCAGCTTCTCGCCGACGACCGTGACCCGGACGTCCGCCCGCTTGGCGATCCGCCGCTGCAGCAGCGTCGGGCCGAACGCCACGGCGGAGAAGTCCGTGTCCGGCGCCACCCTGCTCGTCGGCACCGCTCGCGGCGGGTCCTGCGGATGCGCCCCGGAGACCGGCTTGACCACCAGATCCGGGTAGCGCTCGGCGAACTCCCGGGCGGCCCGCGGAAATGTAGTGATCACGGTGGCCGGCACCGGCAGCCCGCACTGCTGCGCCAGCCTCAGCTGCCACGGCTTGTGCCGCGCCCGGCGCGCGGCGTCCGGATGGTTCATCCAGCGGGCATGCGAACCGCGCAGCATGCCGTAGAGCGCCTGCGAGGCCTCCTCGGTGAGCCAGGCGGAGGCGTGCTGCGCCCGCTGGGCGGGCACACCCGGCCTGCGCACCCACACCGACCGCAGCCCGCCGAGGCTCACCAGCCGTCCCCCAGAGGACAGATGGCCGCGGAACCGGCCGTGGACGAATTCGCCGGACAGTGAGACGCCCACGGTCAGATCGGCGGGATCGAGGCGCATCACCGGCACCCCGGCGTCGTGGAGATGCACCACCACCATGTCGGCGGTCACATCCTCCTCACAGGTGAGGATGAGCACGGTCATCGTCTACGGTCCGCTGTCAGTCGTCGAAGTGGGTCTTCGAGCCCGCGGTGGACGTCGTGGTCCCCGCCTCCCGCAACAACCCGTGGTCCGAGGCCGCGACGCGGCCGTCGGCAAGAACGTTCAACTGCAGTCCGGAGTCGTACACATACGGAGTGGTGACGGCCAACTCCGGTGCCGGACGGGCATAGTTGAGCGCGAACGGTTGCATTGTGTCTCCCTCGTCGGTGCTGCGCCGACCGAGCGTCGGCCACCCGCACGCCGCCGCCTGGTCCGCCGACTTCTTTTGGCTTCCAGAGACTTATACGAATCGAACGGGTGGTTGGTTTCCTCACGGGGCGTAGTCATCGGCGGGGCGGCGGTCCGGTTCCGGAGGCTTCAGGCCGGAGGACCGTGCGCCCGCCGCGCCCCTGAGCGACCGCAGGGCGAGCAGCAGCACGCCCATGTCGTCCAGGTAGACGGGGTCGGGCAGCAGGTCCGCGGGCAGCACCAGATACAGGATCGCCCCCCAGAAGACCCAGCGTGGCCCGGTGGGCAGACCGGCCCGTGCCAACTCCCGCCTCGTGCGCACCAGCCGCACGAGGACGGCCACGGCGCCGACGAGCAGCAGGGCCGCCAGGGCCGCCACCGCGACCAGCACCACCGTGGTCGTCTCCACCGGCTGACCACCCCCTTCGAGGAGTCCGGGACGCCAGGCACGAGCTTCACACCGCGGGCACCGGATTCACGACGCCGACACGGGTTACACCGAGCGGATTCCCGTTTTCGGCGCCGGTATGACGGCCGGTACCGGCCGTCGTGGGGACGTCTCCCGCTTCCCAGGGAACCCCTGACGAAACACCGATCACCGCAGGTCATCCCGGTGGCCCATCCAAGTGGCAGGGCGGCACCGGTGCGCCTAGTAATGATCCACGTAGCGTCGCTCGTCGCACGTCCGGGGGCGTGGGAGCGGCCCGAGCCTTCCCCATGGAGCCGAGCATGACCACCTTCTCTTCGTCACCCCCCTCCAACGAACCGGCCATACCCGGCGATACGGCCGCCTCCCCGCCGACCGATGCGACGAGCGTCGCCACCGGCACGCACCGGCCGGATCCGCCGCCCGGCCCCGCCGTGGCCACGGCCGCCCCGCCGCTCGCCACCGCCGAGGGCGAGGACGCCGCCGCCCCGCGGGACCCGGTCGCCACCGTCAACCTCGTCGACCCCCTCGATCCGGCCGATCCGGCCGATCGGCTCGACCTCACCGACCCGGACGAGGAGCGGGCGGCCGGAACGGCCCAGGGCGATCCGGTCGCCGATCTGGTGCACGTCGCCGTCTCGGACCGGCCCCTGGAGGAGGTCGTCGACCTCATCACCACGCTCGAACGCTCACCCGAACACTCCCGGTCCGTGATCGAGGCGCTGCGCGCCGCCGGGGTCGTCCGGCCGGTGGAGGACGTCACCCGTCTGGTCGCCCTGCTGACCCGGCCGCCGCGCGACCCGGACTGCGCGGACGAGGCGATCCGCGCCGCGGCCGCGCACCGCCCCGTCGAGGACGTCACCCGACTGGTGGCCCTGCTGCACGCCGAGCCGCTGGCCGCCCACTGCCGCGAGGAGGTGCTGCGCGCCGCGGCCACCGGGCGCTCCGTGCGGGAGCTGATCGACCTCCTCGACCGGCTCGAGGCCGAGCCCGTGCGCCGGCCACCCGCCCGCCCTGCCGCCGCCCCGCCCGCCCCCGACCCGGCCGTCGCGCAGTCCGCGGCGCCGGAGCCCGAGGCACCGCAGGCGGAACGGCACCGGCTGCGTCCCCGCACCGCCGTCCGCACGGCACCACCGGAGACCCGGCCGAGCGGACGCCCGCGTCGCGACGGCCGCCGCCCGCGCCGCACCCGTCCCGGCCGGCCCCTCGCCCGCTACGGGCGCCACCTGCAGCGCCCCCGTCCGGCCGCCGTCCCGGGCCGGCCCCCCGAGCCGGTCATCAGGTCTCTCGTCTGGTCGAGCTGGCTCGCCGCGGCCTTCCTCGCGCTGTGCGCGGTGGCGCACTTCCCGCTGCACCACGACGGCACGTCACTTCGGCTGCACGCCCTCACCGTCGGCCTGTCGGTGCTGTGCACCGTGCTCGCCCTGATCCTCGTGGTGCGTCCCGGAGTCCTGGTGCTGGTGCCCGCCTTCGCGGTGCCGGCGATCCTCGCCGGAGCCCACGTCTACGGGACCACCCTCCCCTCGGCGGTGCTGTCCCGGGCGGTCGACCTGGCGCTGGCACCGCCGTGGCTCGCCAGCGCCGCCGCCGTGACCGCAGCGCTGCTCGCCCTGGCAGCGCTGGTGGTCCGGGTCGCCTCGCCGTTCCCGCCCCGCCGCTGGGCCGCCTGGCCCCCGCCGGAGCCCCACCACCCGGTGGAGTGACCCGCCCCGCCCCGCACGAGGGCCGGGCCCGCCCCCACGCGGTCCCCGCCCTCGCGGTGTTGGCGGCGGGGGAGCGGGAGGGAGAGGAAGGGACGTGGCCAGAAAGCGACGGTTGGCCGGCCGTCGGCCCGTTCACACTCGCACGGCAGGGGCGTCGGGGGTCCCGAGGCTGGGTGCCTGACTGCGGCCGGGTCTGCCGGATGACGGGGTGATACACCGCGTGAGTGCCGGACGCCGGAACCGTCGGCCACCGGGCAGGACCCCCCGGCACCCACGTCCGGTCGCCCCGGCACCCACCACGCCTGCTCGGTGCCCATCGCCCGTGCTGCCGACGCCACCTGTCGGACAGACAGTTGGCGCAGCGGTTGGAACCGGGCGGGACCGCCACCGGAGTGCCGGCCGGCGTAACGCGTCGCGCAGGGCGATCACGCGGCTTCGCCGGCGCCCGCCCGCCCCGGACGCGCATCCCCAACAGCGGTCGGATCGGACGCGTGACAGGCCGCAGGCGGGCCGCTGTCGCCCGCTTTCCGCGCCTCGCCCGCGTGGGCCGCCTTGTCGGCCTCCTCCGTCCCCGGAGCTGACACCTCGCCCTTCTTGGCCGGAAGTCTCCGTACGCGGCGTCGGATTGGACGCGTGGTCGGGCCAGGTACGCGGGATGAGTGCGCCGCCGGGTTTCGGCCGCCGGGCCGCGTGGCGCGGACGTTGGACCGGAATGCGGGCACCGGCGGTTGCGGCTAGCGGCGGGCCGCTGTCGCCCGCTTCTGCGCGTCGCCCGCGTCGCCCGCCGTGTCGGCCTCCTCCGTGCCCGAAGCGGACACCTCGCCCTCCGGGCCGGACGCCTCCGTGCCCGGTACGGAGGTTTCGGCCACCGTGCGCTGCTCCTCGGCGGCCGGGGCCGGCTCTGCCGACGTGCCGTCAGCCCCGCGAGCCGGTGTCGCGTCCGAAGCCTCGGTCTCCGGGTCGGCGTCCGTGCGGGCGGCTTGACCCCGTCGGATTCGCGGGGTGACCTTGAGGCGTTCCAGGCGGCGGGTGAGGGCGCGCAGCGGGGAGGCCGGGCCGGGCAGCAGGGGGCGGACACCGGGGGAGGGGGCGGCGGACTCGCGGTAGGCGGCCAGTGCCTCGTGGGCGCGCTCGGCCGCTTCGCGGTACAGGTCGCGTGACCTGGTCATCGCCTCCAGGGCCTCGGCGTACATCTTCACCAGAGCCCGTTCGCGGGCGAGTTCCTCCTCCAGGGTCAGCAGGTGCCAGTCCTCCCGCAGCGCGGTCAGCTCGTCCAGCGCGCCGTCCGGCAGCGGGCGCGGCAGCGCGTCGAAGCGCCTCACCGCGTCGACGAGTTCGGCCGGTTCGCTGCCGTCGAGGAACACCGCGCGCACCGCGAAGGCGTCGGCCTGGTAGCCCTCCGGTGCCGGGCGGCCGGGCAGCAGCACCGCGCCGCCGCGCGGCACCTCGGCGTGGAACTCGCGCAGCGCCCAGTTCACCACGCGCAGTTGGTGCGGAGCGGCGCGGTGCTCCACCACCCGGTCCCGCAGCCCCGGCGGCAGCCAGTGCGCCAGCGGCACCTTGCCGCGCTCGTCGGTGGTCATCGCCTCGTGCACCACGACATGCAGCCGCCAGGTGTCCCGCGCGCAGGCGCGCAGCCGCCGGCGGACGGCCTTGTCCTCCTCGGGCAGCGGGTTGAGGGCGCCCACCCGCAGTCCCGTCGACACGTCCATGGACCAGTCCGCGTCCGGGTCGTGCGGCCAGAACATGCCGGCCGGGGACGGCCACGACTGCTCCCAGGGCTGCTCGGCCTCCGCGACCACGGTCCAGTCCTGGCCGTGCTGCGTGGCGGGGGCGAGGCTCAGCCGGGCCCGCACCGTGACGCCGCCGGCGACGCGCATCCGGGCCTCGAAGACCTGGTCGGGCGATTCGGAGTCGGTGATCTCCAGGTAGTCGTCGATGTGCCGGCTGTCCTTGTGGTGGCGCAGCGAGCGCCTGAGGAGCTCCTCCGCGGTGTCTCCGGCATGGCGGCCGCGGGTCAGCCAGACGGTCGGGGGAACGGTACGGCGGACTGTGGGCGTGGTCTGCATGGATCCAGATGTGAGCGGGGGCACGTGCTCCTGCCAGTATCGTCGCCGCCGTCCGGCGGTTTCCGGGCGGGCTCCGCCGGATGGCGCAGCCGCGTCACGCCTGCCCACCCGTCGGCGGATGCAACCTCCGGCGCGCGAGGCAATGGCGCGCGCGGGGTGTGCGCGGCGCGCACGTGGTGGGGTGCTCGCACTCGTGTTTCCGTGCGGGGTCCGCTCCGCAGAATGGGGCTTCGCGGGCAGGGCCCGCCCACCATCCGCTTCGGGGTTGGCCCTGCTCGCACGTGATCGGTCACCGTCGCGAAAGGTGCTGACTTTAGCGCGGGAAGTTTCGTTCTGGCGCATATTCCTCCGGAAAACCCCAAAGCCTTCACCTCGCTCGAGTACGCAGCGTAGCTTCGACGTCACGTTCGCGGTACAGCCGTGCGAGGAGGGGGATCCGGCGTGCCCGGAATCGACGAGAGTCTGCTGGAAGCCATGCGACTGCCCGGCGCACGCGGCGCCCTGGTGGTCGACTGGATCAGCGGGCTCGCGCTGGGTGCGGTCGGCGAGGCGCCCGGCGGCGACGCGGAGGCGACGGCCGCGGAGACCGCCGAACTCGCCCGGCTCGCCCTGGAGAGCCCCACTCTCGTGCCCGGGGCCGGGGGCGGCGAGAACGGCGACGAGAACGGCGACGAGAACGGGGAGGCGACCGTCGAGGATCTGATCCTCACCACCGCGGACGCCTACCAGCTGCTGCGTCTGGTCGTCACCCCCTTCGACAGCACCGTCTTCATGTACCTGTGGCTCGACCGGCGTGACGGCAACCTCGCCCTCGCCCGCATCCGGCTGGCCGAGATGGCGGACCGGCTGGTGCTCGGATGACGGCCGCCGTCCCCACGGACACCACCGCCCCCGCCCTGCTCGCCGGCCTCGCCGCCGACCGCGCCACCGGGGCGCTGACCACCGCCTCCGGCGTGCTCTACCTCTCGGCGGGCGAGGTCGTCCACGTCGAGTCGGCCTTGAGCCCCGCCCTGGGCGATCTGCTCACCCGCAGCGGCGCCCTCGCCCCGGACGGCTGGTGGGAGGCGGTGCGGCGGGCCGGCGCCCGGCGCCGCGTCGGCCGTCACCTGGTGGAGAGCGGCCGTCTCACCAGCGGCGCCCTGGAGCTGTGCCACCTGGGCGCGCTGTTCGACGCGGCCTACTTCGCCCTGGTCCACGACGACCGGCCCGCCCGTTTCCGCCCCGGGGTGGCGCACTGGCTCGGCGCGGTCCGTCCCGTGCCCGTGGCGGCGGTGCTGCGCGAGTCACGGCGGCGCCGCGCCCTGCTGCAGCGCATCTGGCCCGACCCGGCCGTCGACACCGCACCCCTCACCCGCACCTCCGGCGCCGGACGCGCGGACCTGCCGCCGCGCCGCGGCCGGGCGCTCGCCCTGGTCGACGGTGCCAGCACCGCCGCGCAGATCGCCTCGGCGCTGGCCTGCCGCACCTTCCACACCCTCGTCGAGCTGCGCCGACTCGCCGCCGACGGACTGGTCACCCCCGCGCCGCCGCGCCCGGCGGCCGCCCTCCCGGGCCCCGCCGCCCCCGGCACGGCGTGGGACGAGCCCGACACAGCCCTGCTGCGACGGCTCCTGGACGCCTTGGAGGCACTGTGATCCGCGCGCGCCGGCAGCGTGCCGAAAGGAGACTGCTCATGGCCGTCGAGACCGACGTGCAGGACGAACTGCGCCGGCTGCGCACCCGCATACCCCGGCTCACCGGATCGCTCGCCGCCACCGTCGACGGACTGGTCCTCGCCCACGACGTGCCCGGCACCGAAGCGGAAGGGCTGGCCGCGCTCACCGCCGCCGCGCTCGGCGTCGCCCACCGGATGACGGACGCCGCCTCCCGCGGCGAGTTCCGCGAGCTGCTGGTGCGCGGCGCCCAGGGATACGTCGCGACCTACGCGGCCGGCACCGCCGCCGTGCTCACCCTGCTCGCCGACGACCGCGTCAACGTGGGCCGCCTCCACCTGGAGGGCCGCCGCAGCGGGGCCCGGATCGCCGAGCTGGTCGACACCCGCATCGGTCCGGGCGGCGGCCGGCACACCGACCGCGCGGCGGCCGTGCGGCAGCCCCCGCCGCCGGACCCGGCCCGCCGTATCGGCACCCTCCCCGTGCGCACCCCCCACAGCGCCGCCACCCAGACGCCCCGGCCCCAGCCCGGCGCCTGAACCTTCATCTGCCTCCCCGACACGTCGCCCGGACCACCGGGCGACCGGACCCACCACCGAAACCGACGGAAAGGACGTCACCCATGGCCAACACCGACACCTCGCTCAAGGAGTGCCTCGCCTCCATCGACGGCGCCACGGCCGCCGCACTGGTCGACTACACCAGCGGCATGGCCCTCGGCTCGGTGGGCGGCGGCAAGGACTTCAACATCGAGGTGGCCGCGGCCGGCAACACCGATGTGGTGCGGTCCAAGCTGCGCACCATGGAGCACCTGGGCATCAAGGAGGAGATCGAGGACATTCTCATCACCCTGACCAGCCAGTACCACATGATCCGGCCGCTCAAGAGGCGCGGTGGCAACGGCCTGTTCCTCTACCTGGTGCTGGACGCAGGCCGCGCCAACCTGGCGATGGCCCGCCACCAGCTGCGCCGTATCGAGGCCGAGCTGGAGGTCTGACGCAGGGCGGAGCGGCACCGCGGGGGATCGGTGCCGCTCCTGCCCCCAGTGTCCTCCTCCCGCCCCCGGTTCTCCAGGGGGCGGGAGGCCTCCGCGACCGGGCCCGGCGGGTGCAGTTCCGCGGCCGCCGTCCGCGATCACCGGCTGGTCCGCGGCCGCCGTCCGCGATCACCGGCCGGTCCGCGGCCGCCGACGTGTGCCGTCCCGGCTTCGGGGTACTTCGAGCGCAGCTGTCAGCCGTACCGGCGGTTCGCGCACGTCATCGGCGTGGGCCGCACCGCCGCCGGACGGCACCGGGACAGACTGCTGCGTCACGGCGCCGACACCGTCGCACTCGGATCTCGGTGCGGCGCCGACGGGAGGAGCATCGATGTGACCGGCTGGACCTGGGAGTACGAGGGCTACGAGCCCGCCGAGGCGCGGCTGAGGGAGTCGCTGTGCACCCTGGGGAACGGCTACTTCGCCACCCGCGGAGCGCTGCCCGAGTGCACCGCCGACGAGGTGCACTACCCGGGGACGTATGTGGCCGGCTGCTACAACCGGCTCACCTCGAAGGTCGCCGGCCGCCGGGTCGAGAACGAGGACATGGTCAACCTGCCGAACTGGCTGCCGCTGCGCTTCCGCATCCCCGGCGGGGCATGGCTCGCCCCCGACACGGCCGATGTGCTCGAACACCGCGAGATCCTGCACCTGGCGCCCGGACTGTTCGAGCGGATGACCCGCTACGACCTGGGCGAGGGCCGCACCCTGACGGTGCGCCAGGAGCGCCTTGTGCACATGGCGGACCCTCATATGGCCGCCCTGCGCACCGAGTTCACCGCCCAGCGCTACGCCGGACCGCTCGAGGTGGAGGCCGCCCTCGACGGCAACGTCACCAACGCCGGCGTCGCCCGCTACCGGGACCTCGACGGCCGCCACCTCACCCATGTGCACGGCGGCATCGCCGACGCCGGCACGGTGTGGCTGCGCTGCCGCACCCGCACCTCCGACATCCGGATCGCGCTCGCCGCCCGGCTCCTCGCCGACTCACCCGTGAGCATGCGCAAGGACAACGGGCGCGCCGTCCACCACACCCGGCTGAACCTGACACCCGGACACACCGTGACCGTGGACAAACTGGTCGCCCTGCACACCTCGCGCGACCCGGCGATCAGCGACCCCCTGCACGCCGCCGTGGACCGGGTGGGCCGGGTCGACGGCTGGGCGGCGCTGGTCGCCCCGCACCGCACCGCCTGGGGCCAGCTGTGGCGCAGGGGCGAGCTTGACGTCCCCGGCGAGGCGGGCACCATCCTGCGCCTGCACCTGTTCCATGTGCTGCAGACGCTCTCCCCACACACCGCCGACCTCGACGTCGGCGTGCCGGCCCGCGGACTGCACGGCGAGGCCTACCGCGGGCACGTCTTCTGGGACGAGCTGTTCGTGCTGCCCTACCTCAATCTGCACTTCCCCGAGGTCTCCCGCTCCCTGCTGCACTACCGCTACCGGCGCCTGGAACGGGCCCGCACCGCCGCCCGGGACGCCGGCCGCCGGGGCGCGATGTACCCGTGGCAGAGCGGCAGCGACGGCCGGGAGGAGACCCAGCAGCTCCACCTCAACCCGCGCTCGGGCCGGTGGGTGCCCGACCACACCCGCCTGCAGCACCATGTGGGCTCCGCGATCGCCTACAACGTGTGGCAGTACTGCGAGGCCAGCGGCGACACCGAGTTCCTGCACACCAAGGGCGCCGAGATGCTGCTGCAGATCTCCCGCTTCTGGGCGGACGCGGCCGAGTACGACCCGCACCTGGGCCGCCATCACATCCGGGGCGTGGTCGGCCCCGACGAGTACCACGACGCCTACCCCGGCGCGGACCGCCCGGGCCTCGACGACAACGCCTACACCAACGTCACCGCGGCCTGGGTGCTCTCCCACACACTCGACGTGCTGCGCTCCCTGCCCGAGCCGCGGCGGCTGGAGCTCGACGAACGCACCGGCCTGGACGCCGGCGAACTCGACCACTGGGAGGAGGTCTCCCGCACCCTTCACATCCCGTTCCACGAGGGAGTCATCAGCCAGTTCGAGGGCTACGGCGAACTCGAGGAACTCGACTGGCACGGCTACCGCAAGCAGTACGGAGACATCCGCCGCCTTGACCGGATCCTGGAGGCCGAGGGGGACACCGTCAACCGCTACCAGGCCTCCAAGCAGGCGGACGTCCTGATGCTCGGCTACCTCTTCTCACCGGCCGAACTGCAGGCGCTGTTCGGGCGGCTGGGCCACAACCTCGACGAGCACCTCTGGCGGCGCACGGTGGACTACTACCTGCACCGCACCAGCCACGGCTCCACGCTCAGCGGCCTGGTGCACGGCTGGGTCCTCGCCCGCGACCGGCGCGCCGAGGCCTGGGCCTTCTGCCAGGAGGCGCTCCAGGGGGACATCGCCGACATCCAGGGCGGCACCACCGGCGAGGGCATCCACCTCGGCGCCATGGCCGGCACCCTCGACCTGGTGCAGCGCGGACTGCCCGGCCTGGAGACCCGCAACGGGGCGCTGCGCCTGAACCCGGTGCCGCTGCCGGAGCTGTCCTCGTACGGCTTCACCCTCCGCTACCACGGGCACTGGGGCGTCCGGCTGCGGCTGGAGAGCGGCCGGCTGGAGATCGACGTACCGGTGAGCGGGCCGGGACCGATCGACGTACGGCTGCCGGACCGGACGGCCCGCCTCCAGCCGGGGGAGACGGGCCATCTGCCGCTCACGGACTGAACGGTCTGAACGAACTGAAGGGTGTGAACGGACCGAACGCCGCGGCGGGCGCGGTCACTTGTGGAACTGGATGTATCCGTCGCGGTCCGGGTCGTTGCCGGTCTTGGTGTACTTGTGCACGTCGGCACGGGCGCCGCTCGGCTTGTACACGTAGATCGTGTCGCCGGGGTTGTTCCACATGAAGTTGCAGTTGTTGCGGTAGACGACGTTCTTGGCGTCGGAGTCGGTACCGCGGCCGCCGCGCAGCCTCACATAGTCGCCGGGCTGGAGGTAGTGGTTCTTGGTGAACGTGAACCGGTTCCCGGTGGCGTCCTTGACGACGTATCCCTTGAGGTTGACCGTCGAGGACTTCGAGTAGTTCTTGATCGTCAGGTACTCCTGGTGGGTGTTGCCCCCGGAGCACCTGTTGTCGTCGCTGCCCGGCGCGTCGTACTGGATGCCCCGGACCTTCAGCGCGGAGCTGTACTCGGCGGCCTGCGCCGGAGCGGCCGTCAGCGCGGCGAGCGCGCCCGCGATCGCGGTGGTGGCCACGGCGGCAGTGCGTATGCGCATGAAATCTCCCCCCTGCATGACCCTTACGTGAAGGGCATGTGGTGTTTCTGTGAAGGGAGATCGTACACAATGGCGGGCCGTTGTCGGACCCAAAGGCTACGGTCGGCCCATGAGAGCTTCGGGAACCTTCACCGTCCAGTCCTTCGTGCCGGCCGACGTCAAGGCGGACCCGGCCGTGACCACGGCTCTGCCCGTGACCGTGGCGACCATGGAGAAACGCTTCGAGGGAGAGATCGCGGGCCGCGCCGCGACCGTGTTCACCTCCGCCTACGACCAGGAGGCGGGCGTCGGCACCTATGTCGCCATGGAGTCCTTCGAGGGCTCGGTGGGCGGCCGCTCGGGCGCCTTCAACTTCGTGCACTCGGCGTCCACCTCGGGCAGCGACCGCAGCGCGGAGTTCCTCAGGATCGTCCCGGCCAGCGGCACCGGGGAGCTCGCCGGGATCACCGGCACCGGCGGCATCGCCGTCGACGCCGACGGCACCCACCGGATCTGGCTCGACTACGAACTCGCCTGACGGGCGGGCCCGTCGACGGCATCGGGCGCCGCGTGCGGACCATGACACGAGTCCGCACGCGGCGCCCGAGGGCGACTTGCCCGGCGGCCGGGGGCTCAGGCGCCGCTGGCGCGCAGCATGTCCTCGCGCTCGACGATCTTCACCCGCTCGCGGCCCTGCGGCTCGCCCAGCGCCTTCTCGGCGGCGTCCAGGCGGTACCAGCCGTCCCAGGTGGTGTAACGGATCTCCCGCTCGGCGAGGAACGCGTCCACGGCCTCGGGGGCGGGGGAGACGGGCGTGTGCAGCCGCCCGTCGGCGAAGTCGGCCAGCAGGTTGGCCACCGTCTCGTTGGCATCGCCCTTGGTGTGCCCGATCAGGCCCACCGGGCCGCGCCGGATCCAGCCGGTGACGTACGCCGACTGCACATGCTCGCCGGTGTCGCCGATGATCCGGCCGCCCTCGTCCGGCACGGTGCCGGACTCGATGTCCCACGGCAGCTTGGGGAGCTGGTCGGAGAGGTAGCCGACCGCGCGGTAGACGGCGGTGACGTCCCAGTCCTTGAATGCGCCGGTGCCCTTGACGTTGCCGGTGCCGTCCAGAGCGGTGCGCTCGGTGCGCAGGCCGACCACGCGGCCGTCCTCGCCGAGGATCTCCGCGGGCGACTCGAAGAAGTGCAGGTACAGCTTGTGCGGGCGGTCGCCGACATCGCGGATCGCCCAGTTCTCCAGCGTCTTGGCGACCATGTCGGCCTGCTTGTTGCCGCGGCGGGTGGCGATCGACCCCTCGTCGTAGTCGATGTCCTCGGGGTCGACGATCACCTCGATGCTGGGGGAGTGGTCCAGCTCCCTGAGCTCCATCGGGCTGAACTTCGCCTGCGCCGGGCCGCGGCGGCCGAAGACGTGGATCTCCTTGGCCCGGTTGGCCTTGAGGCCGTCGTAGACGTTCGGCGGGATCTCCGTGGGCAGCAACTCGTCGGCGGTCTTGGCCAGGATGCGGGCCACGTCGAGCGCGACGTTGCCGACGCCCAGCACCGCCACCTTCTCGGCCTCCAGCGGCCAGGTGCGCGGCACGTCCGGGTGGCCGTCGTACCAGGAGACGAAGTCGGCGGCGCCGTAGGAGCCTTCGAGGTCGATGCCCGGTATGGGCAGGGCGCGGTCGGCCATCGCGCCGGTGGCGAAGATCACCGCGTCGTAGAAGGCACGCAGATCGTCGAGGTGGATGTCGGTGCCGTACTCCACGTTGCCGAACAGACGGATCTGCGGCTTGTCGAGGACCTGGTGCAGGGCCGTGATGATGCCCTTGATCCGCGGGTGGTCGGGGGCCACGCCGTACCGGATCAGACCGAACGGCGCCGGCATGCGCTCGAAGATGTCGACGGACACGCCCGGTTCTGCGGCCGTGTCGGACTTGAGCAGGGCGTCGGCGGCGTAGATCCCGGCGGGGCCGGATCCGACGATGGCAACCCGCAGGGGGCGGGGCATGGTCAGTTTCCCTTCGAGCGAGGACAGCGACTCGCCCCGAGCCTAAATTAAGGCTTGCCTAACCCGGTACGTGGGTCCGTTCTATGGGCCCATAAGGCTCGCTTATGACATGTCCCTCAGGGCGCTTATGGGTCCGGGTGGGGTGCTTACGACCCCGGGCAGGATGCTGCCGGATGCTAACGCCCCCGGGATCGGCTGCTCCGCCCAGATGACCTTGCCGGCCGGCAGATAGCGGGTGCCCCAGCGCTCCGCGAGCTGCGCCACCAGGAACAGTCCCCGCCCGCCCTCGTCCGTCATCGTGGCGTAGCGCAGATGCGGTGAGGCTGCTTCCGTCGAAGACCTCGCAGATCAGATGGCGGTCGCGCAGCATCCGCACCCGGATGGGACTGCCGCCGTAACGGATCGCGTTGGTCATCAGCTCACTGAGGATCAGCTCCGTGGTGAAGCCCAGCTCGTCCAGGTCCCACTCGGCCAGCTTGCGCAGCACCGCCGCCCGGACCTGGCCCACCGCCGCCGGATCGGCCGGCACCGGCCACTGGGCGATACGGTCCGCGGGCAGCGCCCGGGTGCGCGCCACGATCAGCGCGATGTCGTCACCTGCCCGCCGCGGGCGCCTCGCGTCCAGCACCGCCCTGCAGGTGTCCTCCGGCGAGTCCCCGGCCCGCGACAGCGCCTCGCGGAGCAGCTCGAGGCCCACGTCGATGTCCCGCGTCCGGTCCTCCACCAGCCTGTCCGTGTACAGCACCAGCCGGCTGCCCTCGGCCGGCTCCAGCTCCGCCGTCTCGAACGGCAGCCCGCCGAGCCCCAGCGGCGGCCCCGAGGGCACGTCCGGTTCCTCGGGCGGCAGGTCGAGGGCGGAGAAGTTGTGCACCGCGGTGCGCAGCCGCCCCATGGTGGCCGCCGCGTGCAGTCCGTGCCCGACGACGTCGCCCACCACCAGCGCCACCCGGGTGCCCGACAGCGGCAGCACGTCGAACCAGTCGCCGCCCACCCCGGGCTGCGCCGGCAGATAGCGGTAGGCGATCTCCAGGGCGCTCTGCTCCGGCAGGGTCCACGGCAGCAGACTGCGCTGCAGCGTCACTGCCATGTTGTGCTCACGCGTGTAGCGGGGGGCGTTGTCGATGGACACCGCGGCCCGCGCCACCAGCTCCTCGGCCAGTGCCACCTCCTCGGTGTCGAACGGCTGCGGCTGCTCGGAGCGCCAGAAGCGACTCCTCCCCGCAGGGCCGCAGCGCCACGACCGCGGCCACGACCAGCAGCACCACGATCATCACATGCAGGACGAACACCTGGCCGGCGACGCTGCGCCCGCTCAGAACCGACCGCAGCCCCGCCACAGGATGCCACCGCCGCCGGTCTCCGCCTCGCCCCCGCTGCGCGGCCACCGCCGCGGGCCGCCGGGGCGGCCGGTCCCTGGAGCGACCCATGAGTCGGACCCTGTGCCATGTCTACCCTGCCGGGCGATCCGAGGCGAGGGGCGTCACCCCCCATGATCTTTGGACATGCGCGCTGCATGACCACCGGGCCCTGCGCGCTCCATGACCTTGGGAGATGCGCGCGGAGCCCCGTGCCACCGGGGCAGTGGCCCGCGGGTCGTGCGTGCCGCCGGGGCGATGGTCCGCGGGTCGT
>NZ_BAAAIZ010000009.1:47423-60234 GCF_039526425.1 Streptomyces thermospinosisporus | reverse complement strand
CCGCGCACGACCCTCCCCCCTGCGCGCGGATCGTCCCCCGCTCCGCGCGCCTCTCGTGAAAGGTTCGAAAGGTTCCGAAGGATTCCGAAAGATCAGGTCCGGGTGGTCCGCCCGGATGTCACCGCGCCAGGGCGTGCGCCAGCTCCGTGGTGGCGCGGGCGACCTCGGTGTCCTCCTCGTCGAGGAGCCGGTCCAGGTCGCCGGCGCGGGCCCGCACGGCCTGGCGGGCGGCGCGCTCCCAGGCCACCGGGTTCTCCCGGTGATTGAGCAGCTTGGGGTAGGCGGCCGCGGTGCTCTCCCACTGCCGGGCGTCGGCGATGGCCTTCAGCAGCTGGATGATCTGGGCGCGGACGGTGACGTGCGGGAGCTGCGCCAGCTCCCAGAGGAAGGGGACGGTGGCGGCGGTCGCCTGCTCCACCACGAAGCCGTACTGGCAGATCCGGCGGCGCAGATCCTCCAGGGCGGCCCGGGCGGTGTCGGCGTCGCCCCAGGCGATGCCGTTGAGCAGCAGCGGGATGGCCGCCGCCGATCCGGTGGAGTCCTGGATCTCGGCCCACGGCACTCGGGACAGTGCCGCAAGGGGCGTGGCCCGTGCGACTCCGGTGGGGGGAGCGTGGCGCACGGGACGCTCGCTGCTCGGCTGTTCCGTCGAAGCGCTGCGCATGGCGTGGGTGCCTTTCCGCGGCAGTTGTGTCAGGTGGGCGGGTACGGCCGGCCGGCCGACGCACGGGCCTGGGGGTGGCCCTTGCGTCCGCGCTCGGTGCGCGGCCCCGCCGAGGGGCGGGAGGCGCCGGCCGCCGACGGCATCGGGTGTGCGTCCGCGCCGGGCGGACGGATCACGGGATGCGCAGGTGAGGGCACGGCATCTCCCGATGCGACGTCAGGTTCGGGCGCAACCACGGGGGTTGACGCCGCCGCTATTATCCACGCAGAAAGCGTCCGCGTGCAATTGCACGAGAAATTGCGTGGGCTGTTTTCGGCCGGGGCGCGAACGAACAGCAAGGAGGCTGCGGTGCCAGGAGTGCGGAACGGAGTGCGGGCGAGTCAGCTGGACGCCTGCTGGATCAAGAGCCGGCACAGCAACGCCGAAGGCAACTGTGTGGAGGTGGCCCCGCTGGGCGGCGGAGCCGTCGCGCTGCGCAACTCCCGCGACCCGGACGGACCGGCGCTGGTCTACACGGCGGCCGAGATGGCGGCGTTCCTGGCCGGCGCCAAGGAGGGCGAGTTCGACCACCTGGTGTGAGCGCCGGAGGCCGACGGCGCGGACCGGGAGCGCGGGGCGGCCCCCGGGAGCGGAGGGCAACTCCTCACTTCTGCGAGGCTTCTGACGGTGATGCGGCGCGGCGGTGAGAGGTGCGATAGTGTAAATCGCCCTTGTGCCGGTCTGCTGGGAGTCAGGATGTCCGCCGCCTCGTCGCATCGCATCTCCCGTCTGGAACCCTATCTGGACAGGCCCGAGCCGGCTCCGACCCTGCTGAAGATGCTGGTCGGAGTGCAGCTGGCAGGCTTCCGCGAGGACGCCGGCCTGGCCCAGGACCAGGCGGCCCGCGCCGTCGGTTTCAGCGCGGCCAAACTGTCCCGCATCGAGTCCGGAAAGGGACGCCGCCCGCCCACCGAGGCCGACGTCCGCAAGCTGCTCCAGCTCTACGGCACGGACATGTACGAGGCCTCGGTCCTGCTCAAGCTGCTCCAGCGCGCCGGTGAACCGGGCTGGTGGCAGCGGTACGACAAGCGGCTGATGCCCGAGTGGTTCGAGCGGCTGGTGGGGCTGCAGGAGGCCGCCGCCACCATCCGTACCTTCGAGATCCAGTACGTGCCGGGCCTGCTGCAGACCGCCGCGTACACCCGCGCCGTGGTGGAGCGCGGACTGCCGAACGCCCCGGCGAGCGAGGTGCAGCGCCGGGTGGAACTGCGCATGCGCCGGGCCGAACTGCTGCTGCGTCCGGACGCCCCGCAGCTGTGGGCGGTCATCGACGAGTCCGTCCTGCTGCGCGTGCTGGGCAGCCGCGAGGTGATGCGCGAGCAGCTCGAACACCTGGCGACGATGGCCGAAAGGCCCAATGTCACCGTGCAGATCGTGCCGCTGAGCGTGACCAACGCGTCCGCTCCCGCGATCCCGGTGACCTATCTGCGCTTCGGCGGTCTCGACCTGCCCGACGTGGTCTACCTGGAGCACATCAGGAGCGCCAACTTCCTCGAGGACCGCGACGAGACCGAGGAGTACCGGATCGCGCTGGACCGCCTCGCCGACGAGGCGCTCACGCCCCGCGAGTCCCTGGACCTGCTGCGTACGACGATGAAGGAGCGCTACTCCTGACCGAGGGGAGCGCCGCTCCATCCTGGAACCAGCGGCCCGGATCAGCAGTTCGTACGGCGCTCAGAACGCGACGCCCTCCCGGACCCTTGCGGATCGGGGAGGGGCGTCGGTGCGTCAGGGGCCGTGGGTCGCGCTACTGCGGCAGCCGGCCCACGCCGCCGAACTCGATCCACTCGTCAGTGAGCTGACGGGGCGCCACCTCGGTGTCCGGGCGCCAGGTGGAGACCTCCACCAGCCCCGGCTCCAGGATCTCCAGGCCCTCGAACAGCGCCTCCACATCCCTGCGCTCCCGCACCCGGCCCCAGTGGCCCTGGGTCACCTTGTCCATGAAGTCGGTGACGAACTCACGCACCTTGGGGTCGTCGCTGACCAGCTGACACATCACCATGAAGCTGCCGGGAGCCAGCCGTTCGCGCACCCGATTCGCCACCGCGAGCGGGCCGTCGGTGCCGCTGTCCGGGATGCAGTGGAACACTGAGTTGAACAGCGCGCACACCGGCTGCGAGAAGTCGATCAGGCGCTTGGTCTCGGGGTGGTCGAAGATCTCGTCGGTGGCCCGCATGTCGGCGTGAATCACCGCGGTGCGCTCGTCCTGCTCCAGCAGCGCCCGCCCGTGGACCAGCACCATCGGGTCGTTGTCCACGTACACCACACGGCTGTCCGGGTCGATCCGCTGCGCGACCTGATGCACGTTCTCCTGGGTGGGCAGACCGGAGCCGTGGTCGAGGAACTGGCGGATTCCGTACTCCTCCGCGAGGGTGCGCACCACCCGGTTCAGGAACCGCCGGTTGTTCAGCGCGAGCCGGCGGGTGCTGGGCACGACCTTGTCGAGCTCCTCGACCGCCGCGCGGTCGGCCGCGTAGTTGTCCTTGCCGCCCAAGTAGTAGTCGTACATGCGGGCTGCCGTCGGCACGGTCGCGTCGATCTCGGTGGACAGCTGCTTACCGGTGTGCATCGTTCCCCCTGCGGAGTACCGCGCCAACTGGACTGGCTGGACAGGAAATACATCCTAGGGAGGCGCGAGTGGGGCCTGCCAGCCCGTCGGCGAACAAGCCAAGAACGAATCATGCGACGCTCACCGACCGTACCCATGCGTGGCGAAATCATCACCGGCAGTGAAGAATCGCTCTCCGAGCGCCGGGTACTCGCCGTGCGCAGCCATCGGCGCACGAGAGGGCGCACCATGAAGGACTCGCCGGACGACCGCATCGCCGACCCCTGGGGAGCACGCACCCCCTACGCCCCCGGCGCCCCCTGGCCGGTGCGTACCGACCTGCACCTCGCGGACGGGGTCACCGAGGACGACGTGGAGCGGTGGGTGCAGTCCGCCTCGATCCTGCACTCCAACGGCGACGCCATGGACATCGCGGTGCGCGAGGGCCGGATCGTCGGCGTCCGGGGACGGGCCGGGGACCGGGTCAACCGCGGCCGGCTCGGCCCCAAGGACCTCTACGGCTGGCAGGCCAACCACTCCGCCGACCGGCTCACCCGGCCGCTGGTCCGCGAGAACGGCCGCCTGGTGGAGACCGACTGGGGCACGGCGATGGACCGGGTCGCGGCCCGCTCCACGCGGCTGCTGGACGAACGGGGGCCGGGCTCCATCGCCTTCTACACCAGCGGACAGCTCTTCCTGGAGGAGTACTACACGCTGTCCGTCCTGGCCCACGCCGGTATCGGCACCAACCACCTGGACGGCAACACCCGGCTGTGCACCGCGACTGCCGCCGAGGCGCTGAAGGAGACCTTCGGCAGCGACGGCCAGCCCGGCTCCTACGAGGACATCGACCACGCCGACACCATCGCCCTGTTCGGGCACAACATGGCCGAAACCCAGACGGTGCTGTGGATGCGGATGCTGGACCGTCTTGAGGGCTCCGACCCGCCCCGGCTGATCTGCGTCGACCCGCGGTTCACACCCGTCGCCCGCCGCGCCGAGGTGCATCTGGCACCCCGGCCCGGCACCAACGTCGCGCTGCTCAACGCCCTGCTGCACGAGATCATCCGCACCGGCCGGACCGACCGCGCCTACCTCGAGGCGCACACCGTCGGCTTCGAGGAACTCGCCGCCCGCGTCGAGCACTGCACGCCCCGGTGGGCGGCGGACATCTGCGACGTGCCCGTCGCCGGGATCGAACGGGCCGCCGAGATCCTCGGCACCGCCCGGCGGCTGCTGTCCACCGTCCTGCAGGGCGTCTACCAGTCCCACCAGGCGAGCGCCGCCGCCGTCCAGGTCAACAACCTGCACCTGATCCGCGGCATGCTCGGCCGCCCCGGCTGCGGCCTGCTCCAGATGAACGGCCAGCCCACCGCCCAGAACACCCGCGAATGCGGCGCCGACGGCGACCTGCCCGGCTTCCGCAACTGGCAGAACGAGCAGCACATCACCGAACTCGCCGAGCTGTGGAACGTGGACCCCGAGCGCATCCCGCACTACGGCCCGCCCACCCACGCCCTGCAGATCTTCCGCTACGCCGAGCAGGGCTCGGTGCGGATGCTGTGGATCACCGGCACCAACCCGGCCGTGTCCCTGCCCGAACTCGCCCGGATCCGCTCGATCCTCGCCCAGGAGCGGCTCTTCGTGGTGGTGCAGGACCTGTTCCTCACCGAGACCGCCCAGCTCGCCGACGTCGTACTGCCCGCCGCCACCTGGGGGGAGAAGACCGGCACCTTCACCAACGCCGACCGCACCGTGCACCTGTCCGAGAAGGCCGTCGAACCGCCCGGCGAGGCCCGGCCCGACCTCGACATCTTCCTCGACTACGCCGCCCGCATGGGCTTCACGGACAAGGACGGCGGTGCGCTGATCGGCTGGCACGACCCCGAGTCGGCCTTCGCCGCCTGGCAGCGGTGCAGCGCCGGACGCCCCTGCGACTACACCGGCCTCGGCTACGACAAGCTGCGCGGCGCCAGCGGCATCCAGTGGCCGTGCACCGCCGACGCCCCCGACGGCACCCCCCGCCTCTACACCGACGGCTTCGACCACGCCCACCCCGACCGGTGCGAGAGCTACGGCAAGGACATGGTCACCGGCGCCACCGTGACCCCCGTCGAGTACCGCTCGCTCAACCCGGACGGCAAGGCCGTCATCAAGGCGGCCGAATACCTGCCCCCGCACGAGGACCGCTCGGCCGGCTTCCCCCTCCAGCTGATCACCGGCCGCACCGTCTACCACTTCCACACCCGCACCAAGACCGGCCGCGCTCCCGAACTGAACGCCGCCGCCCCCGACGTCTGGGCGGAGATCTCACCCGCCGAGGCCGCCCGGCAGGGCCTGGCCGACGGTGATCTGGTCGACGTCACCACCCCGCGCGGAGCGGTCCGGGCCCGGCTGCGCACCACCGCGATCCGCGACGGCGTGGTCTTCGTCCCCTTCCACTACGGCTACTGGGACACCCCGGCCGGCCACCGGCCCCCCGACGGCAGCCCCGGCCGCGCCGCCAACGAGACCACGATCACCGACTGGGACCCGCTGTCCAAGCAGCCCCTGTTCAAGACCGCCGCCGCCCGGATCACCCTCGCCGCCCGCCGCGGCACCCCTGAGACGGCGGCACCCACGCACGACGCCGGGAGCGGGACATGAGCGGCATCACCACCACCCTGAACGAGCTGCACGACGGCGAGCGGGACCTGGAGCGCGACCTGCTGACCGCCGCGGAACGCCACCGCCCCGAGCACGAGTTCCACCATGTCGCCCTCGACGTCGCCCGCTGGTCCCGGGAGCACACCGAGCGGCTCGCCGACGCGGGCCGCGAACGCGGCCTCGACCTGCCGGGACCCCGCGACGACGCCGCGTCCGCCGCGTCCGCCGCGTTCACCGCGCTGCGCGAGCGGGCCGCGGCGGCCCTCGGCCGGCGCTCCGAATCGGGCCTGCTCCTGCTGAACGACCTGCGGCACCTGCACCTGGCCGCCGCCGGCAACTCCCTGTACTGGGAGATGCTCGCCCAGGCGGCGCAGGCCGTCCGCGACGAGCGGCTGCTGGCCCTGGCCTCCTCCTGCCACCCGCAGACCCTGCGCCAGATGCGCTGGACCAACACCATGATCAAGGTGCTCTCGCCGCAGCTCCTCACCGCCGAATAGGCGCCGCCCGGTCTCCTGCGCGGACGGTCGTACGCGGCTATTGTCGGGATCGTTCCGGCCGGTGTGCCGTGCCGGCCGGACAGGGCCGATCGAGCCGCTTCCAGGGAGAGCGTCATGCACACCTCGGACGACTACTACGACCTCGGCACCTGCAGCCGGCCCGTGACCACCGACTCCGCGGAGGCCCAGAAGTGGTTCGACCGCGGCCTGCTGTGGACCTACGCGTTCAACCACGAGGAGGCCGTCGCCTGCTTCGAGAAGGCGGCCGCCGCCGACCCCGACTGCGCCATGGCGCACTGGGGCATCGCCTACGCCCTCGGCCCCAACTACAACAAGCCCTGGGAGGCCTTCGACAGCGAGGAGCTCGTCACCACCGTGGAGCGCACCCACGCCGCGGTCGAGCGGGCGCACGAGAAGGCCGGCCGCGCCACCCCCGTCGAGCAGGCACTCATCGACGCCCTGCGCGTCCGCTACCCCCAGGCCGAGGCCCCCGCCGACTGCTCGGTGTGGAACGAGCCGTACGCGGACCGCATGCGCGCCGTGTACGAGAGCGCACCCGACGACCCGGATGTGGCCACGCTGGCCGCCGACGCGGCGATGAACCTCACCCCCTGGCAGCTGTGGGACCTGCCGACCGGCCGCCCCGCCGAGGGCGCCCGCACGCTCGAGGCCAAGAGGATCCTGGACCACGCCCTGGCCGCCGGGGCGGGCGCCCACCACCCCGGCGTCCTGCACATGTACATCCACCTGATGGAGATGTCGCCCACGCCGGAGGCGGCCCTCACCGTCGCCGACCGGCTGCGCGGCGCCGTCCCCGACGCCGGGCACCTGCACCACATGCCGTCCCACCTGGAGGTGCTGTGCGGCGACTACCGGCGCGTGATCTGGGACAACGACCGCGCCGTCGCCGCCGACGAGAAGTACCTCGAGCGCGCCGGCGCCATGAACTTCTACACCCTCTACCGGGCGCACAACATCCACTTCAGGATCTACGGCGCCATGTTCCTCGGCGCCTCGCAGGTCGCCCTCGACGCCGCCGGGCAGCTGGAGGCGGCCATCCCCGAGAAGCTGCTGCGGGTGCAGAGCCCGCCCATGGCGGACTGGCTCGAGGGCTTCCTCGCCATGCGCGTCCATGTGCTGATCCGCTTCGGACGCTGGGACGACATCCTGGCCCTGCCGTTCCCCGACGACCCCGAGCTGTACTGCACCACCACCGCGATGCTCCACTACGCCCGCGGCATCGCCCTGGGCGCCAAGGGAGACGTCCAGCGGGCCGAGGCCGAACGTCAGGCGTTCCGCGCGGCCGTCGACCGGGTGCCGGAGTCACGGACCCTGTTCAACAACACCTGCCGGGACATCCTCGCCATCGCCGGCGCCATGCTGGACGGCGAACTCGAATACCGCAAAGGCGAGTTCGACGCGGCCTTCGCCTCGCTGGAGCGGGCCATCGAACTCGACGACAACCTCCCCTACGACGAGCCCTGGGGCTGGATGCAGCCCACCCGGCACGCCTACGGGGCGCTGCTCCTTGAGCAGGGCCGGGTGGAGCAGGCCGAGGCGGTCTACCGCGCCGACCTCGGTCTCGACTCCACGCTGCCCCGCCCCCTGCAGCATCCGGGGAACGTCTGGGCCCTGCACGGCTTCCACGAGTGCCTGATGAGGAGGGGCAGAACGGCGGAGGCCGAGATCGTGGCCCAGCAGCTCACCCGGGCCGTCGCCCTGGCGGACGTTCCGGTCGACCGGTCCTGCTTCTGCCGGCTGGAGACCGGTCACTCTCGCACCGGCCACGCGCACGCCGGCCACTCTCACAGCGGTCAGTCTCACCACGCGGCGAGCGGGCGGGACGACGAGGAGTGCTGCCACTGAGCCGGAACGGGAGTACCGCCACCGGGGCCGGGCCGGGAAATGGCCCGGCCCGGTGGCGTCGCGACTGGCCGAACGGTCCGGTGACGCCTCGGGGCTTACCGGGAGGCCTCCATGACCGCCTGGAACGACTCCATGCAGGGGAAGCAGTGCCGGTCCGTCGCATGCCGCCGGCGGGAGTCCTCGTCGTCCCGCTCCACTCCGCACAGCGTGGTCGTCTTGTCCGTGGTCAGAACATGCCACACCGGCTCTCCCGAAGTGTCTGCACCGCACCACATCTCGTGCATTTCCAGCTCCCTCCGGGTAGGCATGGAGGCCGCTTCCATCTGAGCACGGCCCCCCGGGCGGCGGCCTGCCGGGACAGCCAAGCGGGTGACGTGGTCCGAGGGGTGGCATATCCGGGGCCCGGGCCCGATGCTGGATACGTGAGGACGAAGGCCCCGATCGTGGTGCACCCGCCGCTCGGCACGGGCGGACGGCGCGTGACGATCCGCGGGGAGATCGTCGGGCTCGCGAACTCCGACCGCGACGTCGTGGAGTTCCTGCGGCGCGCCGGGCTTCCGGAGGGGGAGCGGCTGCTCGACGACCCTGCCTGGGTGAAGTGGGTCGGCGGCCATGCGCACGTGTACGACGCGGCCTGATCGCACGTCGCACTGACGGTCACCGTCGGCGCCGACTCCGACGGTGAGCGCGCAACCTCGTATACCCCCGCTCTCCTGCCGCATGCGGGTCTCTTCACACCGTCCTGCGACCCCCTCCACCAGGCCTGACTCCCTGCTCCGGGCCGGCTTGCAGCCGGGCACGCGCTACGGCCGACGGGCATCGCACAGCCGGGTCGACGCGGCTGGTGCACGAGACCGGTGATATTGCCGATCCCCTGCGCCCCCTTCCTCTCCGACAGTGGCCTCGCCAGCCCATCGGCGGCGCCCCCGGCCGGTGCACGCACGCGTCCCGCGTGCCGCGCACGCATCCCCTCCCTGTGCCCGGCCGGCGGGCGGTCCGCTGTGACAGAGAGGACCACTCGTCGTGCAGCAATTCCCCCACAGCACCAGCGGCCTTCGACGCAGGATCTCCCGGCGGTTCGCCGGACTCGCCACCGCCACGGCCGCCGTCGTCGGCCTCACCACCCTCACCGGGCCCGGCGCCCAGGCCGCCGACAACCCCTACGAGCGCGGCCCGGCCCCGACCGAGTCCAGCATCGAGGCGGCGCGCGGCCCGTACGCCGTGTCGCAGATCTCCGTCTCCTCGCTGTCCGTCAGGGGCTTCGGCGGGGGCACCATCTACTACCCGACCAGCACCGCCGACGGCACCTTCGGCGCGGTCGCCATCTCACCCGGCTACACCGCCTACCAGTCGTCCATCGCCTGGCTGGGCCCGCGCCTGGCCTCCCAGGGCTTCGTCGTCTTCACCATCGACACCAACACCACCCTGGACCAGCCCGGCTCCCGGGGCGACCAGCTGCTCGCCGCACTGGACCACCTCACCCAGAGCAGCGCGGTCCGCAACCGGATCGACGGCAGCCGGCTCGGCGTGATGGGCCACTCCATGGGCGGCGGCGGCAGCCTCGAGGCCGCCAAGGACCGGCCCTCCCTCCAGGCGGCCGTCCCGCTGACGCCGTGGAACCTCGACAAGACCTGGCCCGAGCTGAGGACACCCACCCTGATCTTCGGCGCCGACGGCGACACCATCGCCCCCGTCTCCAGCCACTCCGAGCCCTTCTACAACGGGCTTCCGTCCGCGCTTGACCGGGCGTACATCGAGCTGAACAACGCCACGCACTTCACGCCCAACACGTCCAACACGACGATCGCGAAGTACAGCATCTCCTGGCTGAAGCGGTTCATCGACAACGACACCCGCTACGAGCAGTTCCTGTGCCCGCTGCCCCGGCCGAGCCTGACCATCGAGGAGTCCCGCGGCAACTGCCCGCACACCTCCTGACCCGGACAGCCGGGGGCGGTCCGCGCACGGCGCGGGCCGCCCCCGGTGCTTGTGCGCGTGCACCGTCGCGGGCGGGCCGCCTTGGGCGACGGCACACATCTGCGCAGCCGGTCCGGTGCCAAAAGCCCCTGGTGAGGCGGTGGTTGAAGGTTGTCCGACGGGGAGGGCGCGCGCCTTCCGCCCGCCGTTACGCGTCAGTAGCGTCGCGGGAATGACCGGACTGACGACCGGACAGACGACACCGGGAACCGCTTCGCTCACCCCCCGCACGGGATCACGGCGGCAGGCTCTCACCGAGGTGCTGGACGGACTGCGTACCCACGGCGGCGTCCGGGTGGTGACCGGCGAGCCGGGCTGCGGCCGTACCGCCTTCCTCCTGTCGGCCGCCCGCTCCGTCACCGCCGGGCCGGCAGGCCTGGTCAGGGCCGACCCGGCCCGCTCCCGCGAGCCTTTCAGCGGCCTGCGCACCCTGCTCCGTGCGATCGGCGGCGACCCCGCCTCCGTCCGCGACGACGGATCGGCGGGGGAGGGGCTGCTGGACGCGCTGCACACATCGGCCTCCGGGGCGCCCCTGCTGATCTGCGCGGACGACGTGCACCTCTGGGACCCCGCCTCGCGGACCGCGCTGGGCGACGCCGCCCGGCGCGTGCAGGCGGAGCCCGGCGGCGTGGGGCTGCTGCTGACCGTGCCCGGGCACCGGCCCGTCGGCCCGGAGTTCTCCGGCCTGCCCGTGCTGCGCCTCGGCCCGCTCGATGCGGGGGAGGCGTCCCGCCTGCTCGACGAGCTGACCGACGGGGCGGTCGGGCCCGCGGTACGCGACGAGTTGCTGCGGGAAGCCGAGGGCAACCCCGCACTGCTGCGGGCCATGACCCTCCGCCTGACCCCGGCCCAGCTTGCCGGCCACGCCCCGCTGCCGCGTCCCCTGGCCGACGCGGAGATCCTCACCACGCTGGTGGGCGGTCACCTGACCGGCCTGACCCGCGCGCAGGCTGACGTGTCGCTGACGGTGGCGGCAGTTCTGCGTGCCACGGGCGGTCCGGACGCGGAGGCGGATCTCGTGCAGCGGGCGGCGGGTCGGCTCGCGTCGGCGCCGGCGACGGCCGACGGTCCTTCGGCCCGTGAGGAATCCGGGGCCGTCGAGCTGCCGGACGTGCTCGCGGAGGCGGACGGGCGCATCCGGTTCCGCAGTGCGCTGGTCGGGAGGGCGGTGTACGCCGCCGCGCCGCCCGAGCGGCGGCGGGCCGCGCACCGGGCGCTGGCCGGGCTGTCGGCCGACCCGCACGGCATCCCGGCCCTGCTGCACCGCTCGTGGTCCGTCGCGCAGCCCGCGCCCTGGCTCGCGGACGAGCTGGCCGGTGCCGCCGGTGCCGACGCCTCGGGTGCATCTCCCGCCCTTCGCGCCAGGGCCCATGCGCGGGCGGCCGAGCTGACACCCGACGACGCCGAGCGCGCTCACCGGTACACCGCGGCCGCCGAGCCGGCGCTGCTCGCCGGGAACCCGGCCGAGGCGCTGCGGCTGCTCGACGCCGCCCGCGGCCATACCGTTCCCGTCGCCGTGCGCGGTCGCGCCGAACTGCTGCGGGGTGCCGTACTGCTGGCCGACGGTCCGGTGGACGACGCCCGGGAATCCTTCCTCCTCGCCGAGCGGCTGCTGTCCGCCGCCGGCCACCCCCAGGAGGCCGGCACGGCCGGCCTCGGCGCGGCCAACGCCGCCTGGGCCGCCGGCGACCTGCCGGCCTGCCTCCTCGCCCTCACCCCCGAGGGCTCGGCACCCCCGCCCGTCCGCGAGCACCAAGTCCCGGTGCCCGTAAGCCGGTTAGCGAGGCCCGGTGGGGGCCCGGGCACGTCGGCTGCCGGGTTCCCCCGCTCGGACGCCTCCCCGTCGGCCGGTGAGCTGGAGGCGTCCGGCGGCTACCGTCCCGGTGCGACGCTCGACGTTCTCCGCCTTGCACCTGCCGCCGCGACCCCAAGACCTGACAGCGCCCCGTCGGCCGGTGGGCCGGACGCGCCCGGCGGCTACCATCCCGGCACCCACTCAGCGACCGGCACCGACGCCGACACGCCCGCCTCTCCCGGCCCGTGCCGCTCCGACTCCGCCGCCCACCTCCGCGATCACCTCCGCGATCACCTCGACGGCATGCGGGCGGTGCTGCTGGGCCGGTTCGATCTCGCCGGGGCTTCGCTGGGACGTGTCGTCGAGCTGGGGCGGCCCGCCGACGAGCCTGAGCGGCTGCTGCGGTCGGCCGCCGCCGCGTTGATGCTCGGGGACGTCACCGAGGCCCGGCGGGCCGGGGCGCGTGCGCTGGCGGCGGTGCGCACGCTCGGGGCCGCGGCGCTCGAACCGCGGGCGCTCGAATATCTGGCGTACGCCGAACTCCGGTCCGGACGGCACCAGTTGGCCCGGACCCATGCCGAGGAGGGGCTGCGCAGCGCCCGGCGGGCCGGCCAGCGCAACACCGAGGCCCACCATCACGCCGTACTGGCCCTCGCCGCGTCGATCGAGGGCGAGAGGGAACTCGTCGCCGGCCAGGTCGCCGCGGCGCTGGCGATCGCACGGCTGCTGGAGCTGGGGGCCGAGCGGGTCGCGTATGTCGACGTCGACGTGCACCACGG